>JBCCHV010000040.1 GCA_039028635.1 Acidobacteriota bacterium | reverse complement strand
TTTCGCCGCCGCCTCGCCCCTCGGGCTCGGGAACTCTTGAGGACCAAAGATGCGCCGAGTCAAGACTTTTTCAGCAACCTGCTAGCTGTCTGTCTCAGGGGGGCGAGAGGCGCCCCCCTCAGGCCTGCGCGGCCCGGCGACGCACATGTCGTTCGCCTTCACCCCGCCCTTGGCGCCCGATCTCAGGCGTCACTGCGCTTGACTGAGGCTGCGCTTCAACGCCCCGCGGTCGATCTTGCCGAGGTGGGTGCGTGGGAAGTCTTCGACCAGCACCACTCGGCGGGGATGCTTGTAGGGCTCGAGGTGGGCCAGGACGTGGGCTTTGAGGTCGTCCTCGAGGCCCGGACGCGGTGACCGCACCCGCACCACCGCGCAGGGCTTGACCAGTCCGGCGGCGTTCTCGATCCCGACGACGGCGCACTCCTCGACCTGCGGGTGGCGCATCAGACAGCTCTCGACCTCCTGTGGCGCCAGCCACTTGCCGCCCACCTTGAGGCTGTCGTCGCCGCGGCCGCAGTAGGTGACATAGCCGTCGTCATCGCGGCACACCAGGTCGCCGCCGATGAACCAGTCGCCGCGGAAGGCCTGCTCGGTTTTCTCCGGGTTGCGCCAGTACTCGAGGGCACGGGAGGCGCCACGCACCCACAGACGCCCCACCTGGCCGGCCGGCACCTCGGCGCCGGCGTCATTGCAGACCTTGATCTCGAATCCCGGCACGCAGCGTCCGAGGGTTCCGGGGCGGACCGCTCCCGGCAGATTGGACAGAAAGACATGCCACATCTCGGCTGTCCCGAGACCATCGAGCAGCTCGACGCCGAAGGTGTCGCGCCAGCGCTCGTAGAGCGGCACCGGCAAGGCTTCCCCGGCGGAGGTGGCGAAGCGTAGGCAGGAGAGATCGCGCTCGCCGGCGCCGGGATCGCCCAGCATTTGACCGATCATGGTGGGAACGTTGATCAGGATGGACGGCCGAAAGCGGGCGATGAGATCGAACAGAATCGCCGCCGTTGGGTGCTCGGCGAAGAGCACCGTCGCCGCACCGACGGAGAAGGGAAAGAACAGGGCCGAGCCGGTGGCATAGCCGAAGTAGAGCTTGGGCACCGCCAAGGTGACGTCGTCGCGGCGATAGCCGAGGGCGCGTTGAGCATAGAGCTCGGTGGTGTTGGCGAAGGAACGATGGGGCTGCACGACGGCCTTCGGAAAGCCCGTCGTGCCGCCCGAGAAGAGCCACAGGGCGGGCTCGTCGGCGGCGACTGCCAGGGTGGTGCTCTCGGCCTCTGGCGGCCGCTCGCAGGGCCAGCCGGCAGCGCCGCCGAGGAGCAGTAGCTCGGGGTGATGGTCCGCCCCGTCAGCGGCTCGCCGGAAGGCCCCCTCGACCTCCGGATGGATCAAGGCCCAAGGCGCCGCGGTCTGATCGAAGAGAAAGCGCAGGGTCTCCTCCTGCAGCCGCGGATTGAGCATCACCACCACCGCGCCGACCTTCAGGATTGCGAACAGTGAAGCGACGTATTCGGCGCCGTCGGGCTGTGCGATCAACACCCGATCGCCGCGCCCGACGCCGCGCCGTCGCAGCTCCGCGGCGAGGGCCTCGGCGGCGGCGTGGACCTCGCGATAGGTCCAGTCGCCATCGACCAAATGTAGGGCGACCCGCTCGGCGTCCCCGTCCTGTAGACGGCGGTCTAGGAACAGGTGCGCGATATTGCCGGTCACTGGCTGCGCTTTGACCATGATTCTCCTGAATCTCCGTGGCCGGACCCGGCGCCGCCGAGCATTCTGGAATGGCGATCGGTCAACGGCGGGATAGGACCCATCGAAGGTGAAGCGATGCGCTGAATCTACCGCATCGAGCGCCCTGGTAGAGTCGATTCACCATGCTCAAGGGTCACTTTTCTCGCGCCTTCGCGGACTCCCCCGATCGCCTTCACTTCGCCGCTCACAGTCACCATCTGTGGCCCGACGTCACCTTCGATGCCCAGCAGCAACACTGGCTCGACGCCGCTCGGTTGGCGGACACCAAATGGCAGAAGGTGCTCGGCGATGTGCTACCGGAGGCGCAGCGCTGGATCGCCCGCCGCCTCGGCCTCTCGCGCCCCGAGGCGATTGCCGTGGGGCCCAGCGTCCACGACTTTCTGGTCCGCATCCTGTCCTGTTTTCGGCCCGGCCAGCGGCTCCGAATCCTCGCCACGGATGGTGAGTTCCACAGCTTCCAGCGCCAGGCGCTACGCCTCGAAGAGGCCGGTACGGCGGACGTCGAGCGGGTCGCCGTCGAGCCCTTCGAGAGCTTTCCCGAGCGCTTTTCGGCGGCCGCCGCGGCCGGCGGTCACGACCTCGTGTACTTCAGCCAGGTGTTCTTCAATTCCGGCTACGCGGTGCCGGACCTGGCTGCCCTGATCGCGGCCATCCCGAGCCATGAGACCTTCGTGGTGGTCGACGGCTACCACGGCTTCATGGCCCTGCCGACGGACCTCTCGGCCCTCGAGGAGCGCATCTTCTACACCGCCGGCGGCTACAAGTACGCGATGAGCGGCGAAGGCATCTGCTTTCTGCACTGCCCGCCGGGGTTTGGCCTGAGACCCCGCGACACCGGCTGGTTCGCCGCCTTCGGCGACCTCTCCCAGAGCCCCGAGGAAGCCACTCAGCGGGTCCCCTACAGCCCCGATGGCTATCGCTTCTTCGGCGCCACCTTCGACCATACCGGCCTCTATCGGCTGGTCGCAGTGCAGCGCTGGCTCGATCAGCAGGGGGTCGACGTGGCGGCGATTCACCGCCACGTCCAGGGTCTCCAGGCGCAATTCCTCGACCAGCTCCCGAGCCTTCGCCACCACGACCTCAGCCTCGCCAACCTCCTGCCAGGCCGGGAGATCGAGCCCCGGGGTCACTTCTTGACCTTCCGCACGCCGCAGGCTGGCGAGCTCCACGCTCTACTGACCGATGCCGGGATCGCCACCGACTACCGCGACGATCGCCTGCGCTTCGGCTTCGGCGTCTATCACCAACAGGACGACGTCTCCCGCCTCATGGCGGCCCTCCAGCAGCTCCCCTAGCAGGCTGCTGAACAAGTCGCGTCGCGACTTGCTCAGCGCCTGATGTTTATTTCAGGAGCGCCCGGCCAGAAGGGCTAGAGGCGCCCCCCTCGAGCGGCCCAGCGAACGCACCGGTCGTCCGCCTCGCGGCCGGTCATCCTGCAGATCGAGCAGTACTCGCCAATCCCATCGAATATTCAGGATAATCATAAAAACAGAATATTCTTCTTGACTTGCTCAAGGGAATCTGTACGATCGATCTCGATCCGGCTCGAGATGTCTCCCCAACTCGCGGCGGCCGCCCTTCGGTCGCGCCTCGCCGCCGGCTGGCGGAACACCCGCAGCCCGATCGCCCTGCATTTTTTTCTGTTGGTTTCGCAACTCGCGGGTCGGGCTCGCCGAATGGCGACCCCGACTTCAGGACTCACCACCATTCAGGAGGACGAAGATGAAGAAGACTGCCCTACTGACCTTGATCGGTCTCATGATCGCCGTCGGTGCCTTGGCCAGCGATGACTACAGCGCCAAGGCCGATCGCTTCATTCCGAAGCAGGACATCCACTTCCTGGGCGAGGACGGCAAGATCAACCGCGGCGTTCGCTGCGGCGTCGAGCACCCGCACCCGGACCACGTGGCCCAGCTCAAGGCCCAGGTGGACGACTGGATCGAGGCCAACGCCTTCTCGCCGCAGTCGGCCGCTTCCATCGACATCCCGGTCGCCTTCCACGTCGTCTACAAGCGCCGCCGGGGAGTCGAGACGGGCAACCTCACGCAGCAGATGATCGACGACCAGATCGCCGTCCTCAACGCGTCCTTCGCTGGCACCGGCTTCTCCTTCACCCTCGACCAGGTGACCCGGACGCGCAGCAACCGCTGGTTCGACCGCTGCCTGACCACCAACCAGGAGCGCCGCATGAAGCAGGCGCTGACGGTCAACACCGCCACCACCCTCAACATCTACACCTGCAACCCGGCCCAGGGCATTCTGGGATGGGCCTACTTCCCGGATTCCTACCCCGAGAGCAGCTTCTGGCACGGCGTCGTGCTGCTGCACTCCTCCCTGCCCGGCGGCTCCGCGGCCCCCTACAACCTCGGCGACACGGGAACCCACGAGGTCGGTCACTACCTCGGCCTGTTCCACACCTTCCAGGGCGGCTGCGCCGCACCCGGCGACTCGGTGTCCGACACCGCCGCCGAAGCCAGCCCAGCCTACGGCTGCCCGGTCGGCCGCGACACCTGCGCCGGGGGCGGGCCGGACCCGATCTTCAACTTCATGGACTACACCGACGACGCCTGCATGAACACCTTCACCGCCGGCCAGACGGCGCGCATGCACGCCATGGTCTCGACCTTCAAGCCGAGCCTGTAGAGAGCAAGAGAAGACCGGCAGCGGCAGACGCTGCCGGCCGTGGACAGGAGCGGTCCGCATCCGGCGGCCGCTCCTTTTTGCTGCCCAGAAGAAGGGCGGGCTAGCTCGGCTCTCCCTGGAGCCTCTCCATGAGGTCTTCGAGGATGTAGACCGCCAGGCCCCAGATGCGCCGCCCGCCGACGTGGTAGCTGCGCACCCGGCGCTGCACCCCTTCGACCTCGACGATTTCCTCCTCGACGAGCTGAGGGTTGTTGAGCACCGACAAGGGAACCCGGAAGACCTCGTCGACGTCGTCGCCCAAGGCTTTGGCCTCGAACTTCGCCGGCAAGGCGCCGATGCAGGGGGTCACCAGACCGCCGGAGACATCTTCGACGCCATCGAGCTCGCCCAGGCGTAGCACCGCCTTCTGAGGCAGGTCGATCTCGTCCTCGGCGCCGCGCAAGGCCGCCGTCCAGACGTCCTCTCCGGGCTCGACGTCGGAGCCGGGGAAAGCGGCGCTGCCCCAGCGATCCCCGAAGCGCCGGATCATCAGCACCCAGAGCTCCCCGGCGTCGACGCTCAGCCCCACCATCACGGAGCGGCGGGCGGTGCCCTCCACCAGCGGCTCCTTGCCGGGGGTCTCGAGGCGTTTGCGGACTTCGATGATCCAACTCGGGGCGTCACTCATGGGGCGTGTTCTCCGTCGACCAGCCGGCGGTGGAAATGGTGAACGGCATGGCCAGCGGCGGAGCCTCGGGGAGGCGCAGCCGCAGGCGATAGAGGTAGACGTCCTCCCAAGTCCACCACATCGGATGGACCGCTCGCGGGCGATCGAAAAGGACGGTGAAGGCGACGCCCCCGGTGCCCCTTAGCAGCCGGTCACCGAGCTCGCCACCTTCGACCTCGAGGACGCTCGGCGCCTGGCGACCAAAGCTCAAGACCAACGATTCGAGGGGCTGCGGGCTGCCGATCAGCAGCTCGCCCTGACGCGCGCCATCGAGCTCCAGGCGAGCCCCGCCATCGCGCGGTCGCGCCCCCGACTGCGGGAACTTGATCCACAACCCGCGGTGGTTGACGTCGCGGCCGCCGGGGATGTGGCTTTGCGAGGTCTCGTAGGGCAGGAAGCGTTGCGCCAGTGGCGCGACGTGGCCGTAGCGACCGTCGTCGCCGATCGGATAGTCCCGCGCCCCGAGCCAGAGGGGAAACAGGAAGAGTCCGGCCAACACCGCCATCAGCGGCGCCCAGGCGGCGCGCACGGGGCGCTCCGCCAGGAACCAAAAGGCTGGATAGAGGGGCAAGAAGTAGCGGTTGGCCAAAGTCCCGCCGCCACCGAAGAAGTTGAACGGCCGCAGCCAGAAGAGCACCGCCACCGCCAGGCCGACGGCGAGCAGCAGGCTCCAGCCGCGCACGCCGCCGCGAAAGGCGAAAAGGCCGACCAGCAAAGGCAGGAAATAGGGCAGCACGCCGACATTCCGCCCGACCAGGAAGTAGAGCGAGTTCCAGGCCGTCAGGGAGGCGTCGACGGGGCGCTCGAGGGCGCCCTCATGGAGCCAGGAAGTGTTGCCCCAGCGCTCGACGGACTGCGACCACTGGTCCGCCGGGAAGTCGACGCCGGGATAGCCGGTGCGATCGTAGAAGCCCTGGCGCTCGCCGCCATAGCCGGTCCAGGAACCGCCGGCGAGCCATTGGCCGCCGGAGGAAAGGCCGAGGGTGAGGACGACTCCGGCGAGCAGCGCCAGAGCTCCCACGCCGCGGCGGCGCCGCGGCAGGGCGACCAGGGCCGGCAGCAGAAAGGCCAGGTAGAAGGGCCGGAAGGCGGCGGCCACCGCCAGCAGGGCCCCGCCGAGCAGCCAACGGCCCGTCGAGAGCTCGTCTTCGCCGCGATAGAGCTCCTGCGCCCCACGCCGCGGCCGATCGAGGACCGCCAGACCGAGTGCGGTGGTGCACATCAGGAAGAGGTCGGCGTGAACCCAGAAGGTGTAGGCGAAGGTCACCGAAGCAAAGCAGAAGACCGCCACCCAGGCATCCGCCGAGGGGCCTAGCCGGCGCCGCAGGACGCGCGCCGAGACCAGGGCCGTGAGGGCGAGCAGCAGGGCGTTGGCGACCAGCGGACCCTGCACCGGCGCCAGGCGCACGAAGGGGGCGAGGTAGAGGGCGTACAAGAACGGTTTGCCAAAGGTGATGCGGGCCCCGCCATCGCGACTCTGCAGAATCAAGCCTTCGGGCTTGCGTCCCCAGTCGGCGACGAAGCGCTCGTAGTCGACGGCCTCGTAGCGCAGATCGAAATCGAAGGCCAGGCTCGCCGCCTGCATGGCATAGGTCGCTTCGTCGCCGACCAGCGCCGGCCACGAGCTGCGATCGATGGTCAGGGCACCCGCGATCAAGGCGAGCAGCAGCAGACGGAGCAGCCAGCGGCCGAGGCGACCGGACGGCTTGGCCGGTCCGAGGTCGCGCCGCAGGTGAACGCTCGCCGCCACCTCACTCACAGGTCGCGCTCCCAGGTCGGACCGCCGAGATCACCGAAGGAGGCGCCGCCGACGACCCGCGGCTCGATCACCAGGCGACAGCGGCCTGGAGGCCGTCGCACCGGCACCTCGAGCTCGACCTCCTCTCCGCGATCGAGGTCGCGCGGCAGCGGCAGCCAGGGGACGCCGGCCATCAGATCACCGCGCGCCGTTTCGAGGCGGACTTCGAGTGCCACGCCACCGGCCCCGCGGCGCGCCGCCAGCCAGCGGCAGGCGCCGCCGTTGCGCAGCCGCAGCCGCAGCCGGCGACGCTCGCCCTCGTGCCAGTCATGGCCGGTCCCGTCGACCTCCAGGGAGCCGGCCATCTCGCCCCAGGCGATCGAGGTCGGCACCGGCAGAGTGGCCCCCGCGGCTCCCAAGGGAGCTGCTTCGGCGAGCTCACGGCAGGCCTCGGCGATGGCGTCGGCAGCCTTCTCGGGGGCGTGCTCCCGGCGCACGTGATCGCGCGCCGCCCGCCCCATCGCCACGGTCCTCCCGGGATCCTCCAACAGCTCCACGAGGGCCGCCACCAGAGCCTCGTGCTCGCGCCCGCCGAGGGGCACCCGCGCCGCCACCGCCGCCGGCAGCTCGGCGAACTGGGCGTAGTCGGAGACCACCGCACCGCGCCCCATGGCGAGCACCCGCAGCAGCGAGGCGGAAGTCTCACCGGCGGTGGGATAGCGCAGGTTGATGCACAGATCGACCGCCGCGATGGCGGCCTGGAACTCGTCGAAGTCGACAAAGCCGGTGACGGTGACGCGTTCGGCGACGCCGAGGCGCTGGATCTCGGTCTCGTAGTCGAGCTCCGGCGACACCTCGCCGACGATCAAAAGGTGGACGTGACGCAGCTCCGGCGCCACTAGGGCGTGGAGCGCCGACAGGGTGCGCTTGATCGGCGTCTGGAAGCCGAAGGAGCCGAGCAACGGCGCCGAGCGCGGAATCCCCCAGCGGTCGCGGTAAGCGCGCCCCTCGGCGGCGTCGACGGCCGGCGGCAGGGGTACCCCCATGGGCACCGCCCGCACCGCCAGGTCGGGATCCTCCTCGCGCAACAGCTCGGCCGCCCAGCGACTGTGGACGAGCACCCCGCGCTGGCGCCGCAATAGCCCGCGATGCGCCGGCAGCGCGAAGATGCCGGCATCCGAATAGCCACCCCAGAAGCGCGGCTGACCGACCGCCCGGCCGATCCAACCGTGGTCTTCCTCGAGCGCCTCGAGGTAGGGCTCGAAGACTCCCGCCCCGAGGGTTTCACCGGCCAACAGATGGTGCAGCACGATGTCGTGCAGGGTGAGCACGCCGGGATACTCGAGGGCCAGCTTCCGCACTCCGGCGTGGTACGGGTTGTTCCCCATCTGGTAAAGGGGCACCCGATCGTCGCGGCCGAGGGCAGACGCCTCCACCGGCAGCCAGCGGCGCACCATCGCGTCGCTCACCGGCAGGTCCGGCAGGCGCACCACCCGCAGGTCGACCCGCTGCGCCAGATGGGGCAGCAGATCGGCGCTGTAGTCGGCGATACCCGAACGTACCGGCGGCAGCGGGGAGACGTAGTCGAGGGACGGTGAGCGCAAGGGAAGGGGCCTTCCCGAAGTAGGTCAGGAGGTCGAGCTCTCGCGCTCGGTCATCTGGAACTTGAGCCACGACTCGATGAAGGGGTCGATGGCGCCGTCGATGACGGCGTCGGCATCCCCCATCTCGAGGTTGGTGCGGTGGTCCTTGACCATCCGGTAGGGCGCCAGGACGTAGCTGCGGATCTGGCTCCCCCAGCCGATATCCGGCTTCTCGCCGGCCTTCTCCGCCCGCTCCGCCTCGCGCAGCTGCACCTCGCGGTCGTAGAGCCGCGCTCGCAGCACCTTCATGGCGGTGGCGCGGTTCTTGAGCTGACTGCGTTCGTTCTGGCACGACACCACGATGCCCGTCGGCAGATGGGTGATGCGCACCGCCGACTCGGTCTTGTTGACGTGCTGACCGCCGGCCCCGGAAGCGCGATAGGTATCGACCCGCAGATCCTTGTCGTTGACCTCGACCTCGACATCGTCGTCGACCTCCGGATAAAGGTCGACGGAAGCGAACGAGGTCTGACGCCGGCTCTGCTGATCGAAGGGACTGATCCGCACCAGCCGGTGGACGCCGTTCTCGCTGCGCAGAAGACCGTAGGCGTTCTCGCCGCGCACCGCCAGAGTGCAACTCTTGATACCCGCTTCCTCGGCATCCTGACGGTCGAGGAGATCGGCTCCGAAGCCCTTTTTCTCGGCCCAGCGCACATACATGCGCAGCAGCATCTCGGCCCAGTCGGCGGCGTCGACGCCGCCGGCTCCCGGGCGGATCTCGATCAGGGCGTTCTTGTCGTCGTCCTCGCCGGCGAGCTTGAGCTCGAGATCGAGGCGCTGGAGGTCGCCGTCGAGGCGCCGGAGAAAGGTCGAGAGCTCGTCATCGGCCTCGCCTTCGGCGACCAGCTCGCGCCAGGCGTCGAGCTCGTCACCGTCGTCCTGGAGGCGCTTCAGGGTTTCGAGACGGCGCTCCAGAGTGCGTCGTTTGCGCAATAGCGGAGCGCTGCGGGAAGGATCGTCCCAGAAACCGGGAGTCTCCATCTCGCGGTCGATTTCCGCCAGCTGATCGGCGAAGTCGGGGCCTTCAAAGATACCCCCGAATGTTGACCAACTGGCGCGCGAGTTGTTCGATCTTGTGCTGCACTTCGACGATCGTCATGGCTTCCTCCCAGGGCTGCCGAGCATAGCAAAGAGGGTCAGGCCCGAACACAGAATCGGGATCGCCCAGGGCGCGCGCGAAAACGGGCTGCGATCACTCCGGCCGACGACTCGGCTGCGCACCAGGCCGCGCTCGTCGATGCCCAGGGAGGCCACCACCGAGCCGTCCGGGGCGATCACCGCGGAGACCCCGGTGATGGCGGCGCGCAGCAGGTAGCGGCGGTTCTCGGCAGCGCGGAAACGAGCTGCCCGCAGATGCTGCCAGGGCGCCGAAGTATCGCCGTACCAGGCATCGTTGGTCACCGAGACCAGGATCGAGGCGCCGGCTGCGACGGTGGCGGCGACCTCCTGAGGAAACACCACCTCGAAGCAGATCGCCACTCCCAGTCGATCCTCGCCCCAGGCGAGCAGGCGGATCTCGTCGGCGGCGGCGAGGGCTCCGGCATTGCGCGCTAGGCCATCGATGAAGGCGAAGACGCCGGCGAAGGGGACGTACTCACCGAAGGGCACCAGGTGGCGCTTGTCGTAGCGCTCGACCGCGCCGTCGCTGGCCATCAGGTAGAGGGAGTTGTAATAGGTCTGGGAGACCGGGTGGAGGGAGTTGAAGACCACCGGGCAGCCGGCGGCGGCGAGCGCCTCGAGATCCGCCGCGAAGCCCGCATCTTGCGCGTAGACACGCGGCCAGCCGGCGCTCTCGGGCCACACCACTAGGGTGCCGGGCTGATCGCAAGCCTGGCGCGAGAGGGCGAGAAGCTCGCCATATTGCCGCTGGATCAATCCCCAATCGGGCTCGACCTGGTTGCCGATGTTGGGCTGCACCAGGGCCACCGGGCGACCGGCCTCGACGGCCGGCCCAGCAGCCAGCCGCGGCCCCAACAGAACGACTATCAAGACCAACCCCAGCGCCCCACCGGCGAAGGCCGGACGAGCCCGCCGCAGCGCCAAGGCGAGGGCAACGTTGACCGCCAAGATCAAGCAGGAGACGCCATAGGCACCGATCCAGGCGGCGATCGGAAGCGCTCCCGGCAGGTCGGTCCAGGCGTAGGCGGCCAGATTCCACGGGAAGCCACCACCGAGGTAGGTGCGCAGCCACTCGAGCACGACCCACAGGGCCGGCAGGGTGAACCCGGCGAAGGGCGAGCCCCACCAGCGGCGCGCGAGAAACGCGAAAACACCGTGGTAGAGGGCCAGATAGGAGGCCAGCAAGGCCAGCAGGGGCCAGGCGAGGGGCGGCGGGATCTCGCCGAAGGTGGTGAGGGTCGGCGCGATCCACGGCAGGGCCACCATCCAGGCGACGAAGCCGTGCAGCCAGCCGAGGAACCCGGCCCGGCGCCCCGGCAGTACGGCGAGCCACGGCACCAGTGCGACGATGGCGAGATAAGGCAGCGGCTGGCGCCCGAAGGTCCACCCCCAGAGCGCTCCGGAGAGCACCACCAGGGCGAGGCGAGGCCAGCCAGCGGCGAGGCGCGACGCGGGCCGTTCAGGGGCGGAAGACAAGGCGAGCCGAGGGGCAGAAAGTAGCGGGCCGCGCCGTGAGGCGAGGCGACGGCTCGTTTACTGGGTGATCCAGGTGTCGAGACGGAAATCGCGCCGCACCTGGTCGGCCACCTTGGCCGCAGCGTCGCGCGCCTCGAAGGGCCCGATCCGCACCCGGTACATCACCTGGCCATCGACCTCCACCGGCGACAGGAAGGCGTCCCGGCCGCCGCGAATCAAGCGATCCGCCACCTTTTGGGCCTGGGCCTGATCGGCGGACGAGAAGACCTGCACCATCAGGCCGCCGGGATTGACCGAGGGCTCCATCACGGTGCGCCCAGAAGAAGCCCGGGTCACCGGCGGCACGGCGCTGCGCGGTGGCGGCGAGGCCTTCGGAGGCGAGGCCTTCGGAGGCGCACTCTGGGCCGGTTCTTGCCGCGGCGGAGCCGAGACTTGGGGCTCGACCGGCCGCGGCGCGGGAGGCGTGACCTGGGCCGCCGCCGGCGCCCGACCTCGATCGGCGGCGAGATCTTGCTGCAAGGTCGTCCCGGCCTGCGGCTGGACGGCGCCAGCCTCGGCCTCGGCCTCGCGCTCGAAGAAGCTCAGACGATCGGGCGACTCCTGCGGCGCCGAGGCCTCGGCCACCGGCTCGGCGTCGGCGACCGTCGCCGCCACCATCGGGGCTTCGTCGCGTCCGACCCAGATGCCCGACAAGAAGGCCGCCACCAGACACGCCAGGAGGATGACGAAGGCCACCACCACCTGCCGGTTGGTGAGCGCGATCTCGTAGTAACTGGGCTCTTGAACTTGGCTCAAAGCGGACTCCTCCTCGACGCCGGATCCTAGCAGGCTGCTGAAAAAGCCTCGTGGCGGCTTATTCAGCGCCTGCTGTCTGTTTCAGGGGGGCTAAAGGCGCCCCCCTCAGGCGCACGCACAGGTCGTGCGCCTTCACCCCCGTCCTCGGCGGCTTTGCCGCCGCCTCGCCCCTCGGGCTCGGAAGCTCTTGAAGACCAAAGATGCTCCCAGTCAAGAGTTTTTCAGCAGCCTGCTAGCAGTCTCAGCCCTTCGAATCGCCGTAGGCGGAGAGGGCGCGCAGCATTTCGATCGGAATCGGGAACAGGATGGTCGAGTTCTGCTCCGACGAGATCTCGGACAGGGTCTGCAGATAGCGGAGCTGCAGCGTGGTCGGGTTCTGGCTGATCTTCTCCGCCGCCGCGGCGAGCTGCTCGGAGGCCTGCAGCTCACCCTCGGCGTGAATGATCTTGGCGCGCTTCTCGCGCTCGGCCTCGGCCTGTCGAGCCATCGCGCGCTGCATTTCCTGCGGCAGATCGACGTGCTTGACCTCCACCATCGAGACCTTGATTCCCCAGGGATCGGTCTGCGAGTCGATGATCTCCTGGAGCTGGTTGTTGAGCTTCTCGCGCTCCGCCAGCAGCTCGTCGAGATCCGCCTGGCCGAGCACCGAACGCAGTGTCGTCTGGGCAAGCTGGCTGGTGGCGAAGAGGTAGTTCTCGACCTCGTTGACGGCCCGGTTGGGATCGATCACCCGAAAGTAGACCACCGCGTTGACCTTCACCGAGACGTTGTCGCGGGTGATGATGTCCTGGGGCGGCACGTCGTGCACCATCACCCGTTGGGAGATGCGCACCAGGCGATCGAAGGGCCAGAAGATCAGCACCACGCCGGGCCCCTTGACGTCCGGCAGCAGGCGGCCGAGCCGGAAGACCACGGCGCGCTCGTACTCGTTGAGCACGTTGATCCAGCGCGAAGCGAGGATGAGAAGGAAAACCAGCGCCAGAATGATCGGAAAGATCATGAAGCCTCCGGAGATGAAGTCGATGAGAGAGGACGCACTCGCAACAGCATGCCTTCGACGGCGATCACCTCGACCGGCTGCCGATCGGCCACCGGCGTCTCGGCGGTGGCGTTCCAGATCTCGCCCTGAACGAACACCTTGCCGTCCGGGTCGAGAGCGCTGGTGACTTTACCGCGCGCTCCCACCAAACCGTCGCGACCGGTCGAGGCGGGGCGACGGTGGGCGCGCAGCACCAGCACCATCAGACTGCCCACCACCAGCAGCGCGGTGGCGGCGATCGAGATCAGCGCCGAGTTGCTCACCCGAATCGCCGGCCCGGCATCTTTGAACAGCACCAGAGCTCCCAACACCAGCGACACTACGCCGGCGAGGGTCAACAGCCCGAAGCTCGCCACCTTGACCTCGGCCACGAACAGCGCCACGGCCAACAGGATGAGGGCGATACCGGCGGCGTTGAAGGGCAGGATGGAGAGCCCCAGGAAGGCCAGGATGAGGCAGAGGGCGCCGACGATTCCCGGCAGATAAGACCCCGGGTTCATGAACTCGAAGTAGATGCCGAGGAATCCCAGGCTCATCAGAATCGCCGCCAGGCTGGGATTGGCGAGCACCGACAGGATCTGGCGCAGCGCCGGCATCTCGAGCCGGCGCACCGGCGCGTCGGCGGTCTCGAGGCGCCAGCGCTGACCACCCTTCTCGATCACTCGGCCGTCGATCTCGTCGAGCAGTTGGGGCAGGCTGTCGACGATCAGGTCGATGAGCTCCAGGTCGAGGGCTTCGTCGGCGGAATAGGAGGTGCTCTCGAGCACGCCCGCCTCGGCGGCCTCGACATTGCGGCCCTGGCGCTCCGCCAGGGACCGGATGGTGGCGGCCGAATCCTGCTCGACCTTCTCCCCCATCGTGCCCTCGATGTCCTTGCCATCGCCGCCCACCGGGTGGGCCGCTCCGGTGTTGGTGCCCGGCGCCATCGCCGCGACGTCGGCCGCCATCAGAAGGAAGAAGCCGGCCGAGGCGGCTTGGCTGCCGCTCGGCGAGACGTACACCGCCACCGGCGTCTCGGCGGCCAGCATGGCGGTGAACATCTCGCGCGTCGACGGCAGCAGGCCGCCCGGCGTCGACAGCTCGACGACCAGCAGCTGAGCCTCCGAGGCGTCGGCCTCGGCCATCGAGTCGACGATGAACTCGGCGACCACCGGATGAATGATCGAATCGATCCGCAGGTGCAAGACCTCTCCGGTCCGCACCTCGGCCGGCGGCTTCTCCTCCTCGGCCTGCGCCAGCGCCGGGGCCAAGCCGGCAGCGAGCAGAGCGAGGAACAGGAGTCCGATCACCCACCGTGCCAGGGGGTAACCGGAGGGCGAAACAACGGGGCGTTGGGAGCGTAGGTTAAGTGACATTGATTCTTGAGGTTCCGAGGCCGGCCGTGGAGGCCCGTGATGGTCGTCAAGAAGTATAATCGGCCTACTGCCCTTGTCTATTTCCGGCTTCTTCACTCTGGCTCCTTCGCTCTGGAGGCTCGCGTGTACGTCAAGACGTTCATAAAGCCCGCCCTGCTCATCCTCCTGGCCCTCGCTTTCGCCTCGACGGCGGCGGCGACCGCGCTACCCGCTCCGGCCTACAGCATCCAAATCGCAGCGGAGCTCGACCCGGAGACCCGCGAGCTCACCGGCAAGCAGTTCCTGCGCTGGACCAATCGGGCCACCGTCGCCATCCCGGACCTCCAGTTCCATCTTTACCTCAACGCCTTCGCCAACAACCGCTCGACCTTCATGATCGAGTCCGGCGGACGTCATCGCAGCAGCGAGTTCGACGATGAAGAATGGGGCTTCTGCGAGATCTTACAGATCACCGCCGACGGTATCGACCTCTCCGCCGACGCCGAGTTCCTGCAGCCCGACGACGGCAACCGGGAGGACCGCACGGTGGTGCGCTACCCGCTGCCGCAGCCCCTCGAGCCAGGCGCCGAGGTGGTCCTGGAAATCGACTTCCTGAGCCGCTTCCCGGACATTTTCGCGCGCACCGGGATGCACGGCGACTACATCCTCGGCGGCCAGTGGTTCCCCAAGATCGCCGTCTTCGAGGACACCGGCGACCGCGGCCGCCGGACCCCCGGCTGGAACGCCCATCAGTTCCACCTGTCGAGCGAGTTCTACGCCGACTTCGGCGATTACGACGTCAGCCTCACCTTCCCGGAGCGCTACCAGGGGAAGATCGGAGCCACCGGCCGGCGGCAGAGCGAGGAAGTCGCCGACGGCAAGGTCACCCAACGCTACCTGCAGCGCGGCGTCCACGACTTCGCCTTCACCGCCGATCCCCTCTACGAGGTGATCACCGACACCTTCGATCCACAGCGCGACGTACCGGCCGAGCTGCGCCGCCATTGGCAGGAGCTGCTCGCCTTGACGGACGACGAGGCAACGCTCACGCCGGTCGACATCGAGCTCTTCATCCACCCCGAGAACCTGCCCCAGGCGGAGCGCTACCTGAGCTCCGCCAAGGCCGCCATCCGCGGCTATGGCCTGCGCCTCGGCACCTACCCCTACGACACCCTGACGCTGGTCGATCCGGCGGCCGGCGCCGGCGGCTCCGGCGGCATGGAGTACCCCACCTTCATCACCCTCGGCACCCACCCGATCCTCGATCTGCCGCCCTTCGACGAAGTGCGGGCCCCAGAGATCGTGACGGTGCACGAGTTCGGCCATCAGTACTTCCAGGGCATGATCGCCAACAACGAATTCGAAGAGGCCTGGATCGACGAGGGCATCAACTCCTACTACGAGATGGAGGTGATGGAGGACGAGTACGACTCCGCCATCCGAGTTCCGGGGGTGATGACCATCTCGCCCTTCGAATCGAACCATGCCTCGGTCGCCGGCGGCCGCTACAGCGACGTGATCGCGGCCCCCGCCTGGCGCTACATGAGCCGCGGCCGCTACGGCCGCAACAGCTATCCCAAGCCGGCCGTCACCTTGCGACACATGGAGGGTGTCCTGGGCGACCAGACCTTCCACCGCGCCATGCGCGCCTTCTTCCAGGAGTTCCAGTTCAAGCATCCGACGACGGCCGACTTCGAGCGCACCCTCGAACGCGAGACCGGCCGTGATCTCTCGGGCTTTTTCGCCCAGGCGCTGCACTCGACCCGCGGCTTGGACTACGGCGTCCGCAGTCTGGACACCAAGCGGGTCAAGGACGAGCGCGGCTTCTTCTGGCGTGACGGCGAACGCGTCGAGCTCGGTGGCGATGAGACCGAGAGCGAGGCCGTCGAGGAAGACGGCGAAGCGGACGGCGAGGATGAGACCTGGCGTTCGACGGCGGTGATCTTCCGCTACGGCGAGTTCACCCATCCGGTGACGGTGGAGTTCCGCTTCGACGACGGCCAGGTGGTCCGGCGGACCTGGGAAGGCGAGAACCGTTGGGTGCGCTGGACCTTCGAAGGTCCGATGCGTCTCGACAGCGTCGAGGTCGATCCCGATCAGGTCCTCGCCCTCGACGCCAACCGAATCAACAACGGTCGCAGCCGCCAGAGCGACGGCACCGCCAAGATGTCCTTCTTCAGCAGCATGATCTTCTGGTTGCAGAGCCTGTTCCAGGCCGTGACCTTGCTGGCCTGATCGCGAATCCGGGAGAGCCAAGAGATGAAATTCCTCACTGCCCTGCGCCATGGCCTGCGTCGAACCCATCAGCACCTCGGCCTGGTGCTGATCGCCTGGTTGGCGTCCCTGCTGCCGACCGTCTTGATCACCAGCATCTTCCTGCCCAACCTCGCCGAAAACCTCGACCACAGCCTGTTCGCCCAAAGCCAGATCGCCGGCAACGGCTTCGGCGTCTGGACCGACCTGGCGGCCTCCCGCACCAACGATCTCGCGCCGCTGCAGGACAGTGCTCCCCTGCGCGCCGTCATCGTGCTGCTGATCCAGATCCTGGTCTCCGCCGGCATCGTGCAGACCCTGCTCGGCACCTCGCGCCGCGACCAGCACCCCTTCCTCCAAGGCATCGGCAGGAACGGCTGGCGCTTCCTGCGCAGCGCGCTTTGGTTCCTGCTCGCCGTGGCGGTCCTCGCCGCCCTCCTCGCCGGCGCCATGGGCTGGGTCACGGACCTCGGTGCCGAGCAGCGCAACGGTGGCCTGCAGCTCAACGGCTGGCTGATCGTCGCCCTGCTCGGTTTCCTCGCCTTCGCCCCCCTCGACCTGGCCTACGATCTGAGCCGCGTCTCGGCCGCCGCCCATGGCGATGGCCGAACCTTCGTAGGCTTCTTTCGCGCCCTCGGCCACGTCCTCAAACGGCCCCTGATCCTGCTGCCCCTCTACTTCTTATTCATGCTCCTGGGAGCAGCCTTCGCCATCGGCGCCTTCGCCCTGCGCGCTGGCTGGGTGGCGAGCAGCGTCGGCGCCGTCTTCGGTCTTCTCGCCCTGCAGCAGGGATTCATGCTGCTGCGCTCTTACCTGCGGGTGGGCCTCTGGGGATCGGAGATCGCCTACTACCAGGCCATCGGCGAGCCTCGCTGGTGTGGCCGCAAAGAGACCCGGAAGGCGCCGGCGCCAACGGCCGCAACGAAGGCGGCCGCAACCCATCCCGAAGCCCGTCGCGCGCCCGCCAAGGCGGCACAGCCGGCGACGGTTCCGATCGTGCCAACGGCGGCCGCTGCCACCGCCGGAGCCAGCGCGGCGCCGGCCCCGGAGACGGGCCGCACCGCGGAGGACGCGAGCCGGGCCACCCCGGACAGCGAACCGGCTCCCCTGACGGTCGGCGACCCGCCCGACGATGAGGCCGCCTACCAGGAGACCACCATGCGTCTGCTGCCGGTCGACATCACCAAGATTCAGGAACCGGAAGCGCCCGGCGAGACCCTCCTCCAGACGGAGAGCCCGACCCTCGCCCTCGACGCCCGCGAGATCGCCGCCCACCTCGAGGAGGAGGAGTAAGGGGCCGCAGCCGCCGGCCCCTCAGCGCGGCGCGCCGGGCAGTCCCACGCCGGGCGCCGGCCGTTCACGGAGCACCTCGCGGCGGAAGGTGAAGAGCTCCGCCGGGCGGCCACCGGTTTGGGGATCGACCATTCCGGTGCCCTCCACCAAGCCGCCCTTCTCCACCAGCCGGCGGAAGTTCTGCTTGTGCAGACGGACGCCAGAGAGGGCCTCGACGACGCGCTGCAGGCGGAGCAGCGTGAAGGTTCCGGGCAGTAGCTCGAAAACCACCGGCCGGTACTTCAGCTTGCCCCGCAGGCGGCCCAGGGCGGTGGCGAGAATGCGCCGATGGTCGAGGGCCATGGCGCGGCCGAGGGTGCAAGAGTCATCGCCGCCGGGGCCGTGATCGCGGTGTGACTCGGCGACGGCGCCGCTCTCGTAGAGCAACTCGTAGCGCTCGAGCACGCGATCGCCGTTCCAGGCGACGCCGCCGAGGCCAAAGGTGATGTCGGCCCGCTCGCGGCGCTCGTCGCGGGCCGCGCCGGCAACCTGGCGCACCCAGCCTTCGAGGGTCGGCTCGACCCAGCGCTCGAGCACCGCCGGACGGCCGCGGCGCCAATCCTCCCAGGGCAAATAGGCGTAGATGTCGCGCCAGCCGGCCTCCCGCTCTCCGGACGGGGCCGCCTGATGAACCAGGGCGAGATAGGCGACGGAAAGGGCCCGGAGGCCCTCCTCGCGCACCAGCGGATCGCGATCCCGGTCGCCGAAGGTGTAGAGCTGTTCGACATAGCCCAGGGAGAGGCCGGTCTGCTCGCGGACCCGGCGCCGCAGGGACAGCTCGAGGGTGCGGTCCCGCAGCGGATCGAGCAACCCTACGGGCAGCGTCTCCTCACCGCTCGACGATGCCGGCGGACGGACCACCAGAACCCGCGGCACCTCGTCCGTCACCGCGAAGATCACGGCATTGAGGCCGATATCGAAGGAGGCGGCGCTCACCGGGGGGACTTCCGGCGACGACAGACGACGGAGGACGAGAGGACGATCATCGAGGCCTCGATTCTAGCCCGCCCTGCTCACCGGCTCTCGCAGCCGAAGGTCGTCGGAATTGGACGGACTCTTGAATTACCAATGTACCTTGGTACAATACACACATGGCAAAATCGAGTTCCCCTTCCGACCTGCCCCCGATCGAGCGAGTTCAGACCGGCGTCCGCATGGAGAAGCGCCTGGTGAAGGTCCTCAAGGGCCTCGCCGAAGCCCTCGACATGACCCTCGGAGACCTCCTCGAAGGCATCGTCCTGCACGCCTTCGACGACAAGACACCGTTCGGTGAGCCCACCCTCGAGAAGATCCGCCAGCTCAAGTCCGTCTATGGCCTCGAGCTCGACTCGAGCGCCAGCCACCGTTTGCGGGAGAAAGAGCGATGAACGACGAGCAGCTCCTCGCGGCCTTCGAAGCGGGCGAGCTCGACGCCGAGTCCTTCGATCACCAGGCCCACCTGCGCATCGCCTGGCTCCTGCTGCGGCGCTGGCCCCTGGCCAAGGCCCTCGATCGCCTGGGCGATGGCCTCCGCCGTCTCACCGCATCGGTCGGCATGCCGGAGGCGTACCACGAGACGGTCACCTGGGCCTACGCCTTCCTGATTCGGGAGCGCATGGATCGCGGCGCGCACGCCACCTTCGAAGAGTTTCGCGACGCCTACCCGGAGCTGATGCGCCGCAGCCCGTCATTGCTGCGCGACTACTACTCGGAAACGACCTTGGACTCGGAGGCGGCGCGCCGCACCTTCCGATTGCCGGACCGAGCGGCGGAAACCCTTGCCGGTGCCCCGTCCGGGCGATAGACCAGGCGGCGACCAAAGCGTGCCGCCAGGTGCCGGGCGCAGACCTCCGCAATCTCCGGCAGAGGCACGACTCGGTCGGTGAGCTCGGCGATCGAGGTCATCTTCACCGCCGGCAGGCCGCAGGCCACAATGCCGGTGAAGAAAGACAGATCCGGTGCCACGTTGAGGGCGAAGCCGTGGGTGGTCACCCAGCGTGAGACATGGACGCCGATCGAAGCGATCTTGCCGCCTCCCGCCCACACGCCGATGAAGTCCTGCCCCTCGCGCACCTCGGCCGCCACGCCGTAGTCGGCGAGCAGCCGAATCAGGACCTGCTGGAGATCCTTGACATAGGCGCGAATGTCGCGCCGGTCCGGGCTCAGGTTGATGATCGGGTAGCCGACGAGCTGCCCCGGACCATGGTAGGTGACCTGGCCGCCACGATCGCTTTCGTGGACCTCGACCCCACAGGCCTCGAGGGCCTCCGGGGTCAGCAACACGTCCTCGACAGTGGCATTGCGGCCGAGGGTGTAGACATGGGTGTGCTCGAGCAGCAACAGGTGCTCCTCGCCGCTGCCGTCCTTGACCCCCTGCCGCAGCCTCGCCTGCAGCGCCAGCCCCTCGCCGTAGGACAGCGATCCCCAGAAGCCGCTGATCAGCTCGCGCTCGCTCATCGGACCATTGTAGCGACGCACCCGGTGGCCTCCCCGGCACCGCGCCCAAAGGCCTGCCACCTCACCGGGTAGGACAATTTAACCCCACCCCGTAAATCGAACAGCGCCAGTTATTTAGCGATCCAATCGCCGCAGAGGTGAGACAAGAACCCCACGGTCGCGGGGGCTGCTGGCCAGCAACAACAGGCCTTTTCGGCTGGCACGGCGGTTGCTCTTTCAGGGCTACCGAACATGCCCAGCAGAGCTTGCAGAACGATGCCCGACGACCTCTTCGGTTTCCACTCCAGCCGTTCCCAGACCCCGAGCACCACTCGCTCGAGACCTGCCTCCGGAGATCCCTCCTGATGGCCGGTTTCCGCGCCGTCGGGGCCGTCGCCGAGGCCGTCCTCCATGTGCTGCGCAGCAACTATCGGCCCGCCGACTTCGACCAGGAGCTCGAGTTCAAGGTCTTCACGGCCCGCGACTTCAGCCGCCCCTTGAGCGCCGGCGTGTCGCTCTTCCTCTACCGCATCATGCCCAACGGCGTGCACCGCATCCCGGCCGGGCGCCGCCAGGCCGACGGACGCCGCGCCGAGAGCCTGCTCCCCCTCGACCTCCACCTGCTGCTCACCGTGTGGGGCCAAGAAGCCTCCCTCCAGCACGCCCTGGCGGGTTGGATGATGCGCCTCCTCGAAGACCACCCGATCTTTCCGGCGACGCTGCTCAACGCCGTCACGCCGGGAACCTTCCGCGCCGAGGAATCGATCGAGGTCAGCCTCGCCGAGCTCAGCAACGAAGATCTCCTGCGGCTGTGGGACACGCTGGTACAGAACGTCTACCAGCTCTCGATTCCCTACGTCGCCCGCATTCTGCACCTCGAATCGACCCGCCAGCTCGATACCGGTCTCGGCCAGGTGCAGGAACGGGGGCTCGACACCGCCACCCTGGTCGACCCCGGAAACACGCCATGACGCTGCTCGAGGACGGCCGCGCCTACCGCCTGCTGGAGAGCCTCGAGGTCTTCTGTCCGCTCGGCCTCCGCTTCTGGGATACGGCCCTCGACCGCCCGGTGAGCGATGGTCTGCGGGTGAGCGCTCGGCCGGCCCAGCGGAACGGTCGCCGGGTGGCCGCCTTCCGCACCGGCTCCGGCCTCTACGCTTTCCAGAATCTTCCCGGAATGCGCCCCATCGAGCGCCCGGGAATCGCCGATCCGATCGCTTCCCCGCCCCCCACCCGGCCTTTCATCGTCGAGGTCGTCGACCCGCGGCGACGCTTCCTGCCGGCGGCCCTGGTGGTCGATCTGCCGCTGCCCTACCGCGGCATCTTCCTGGCCGGCGATCCGGCCTCCGGCCTGCCCGGCTTTCTGCTCTTCTCGGCCCCCTCCCGGCGCCGCGACCCGCGCCTCGCCGTCGTGCGGGGAGAGCTCTACGACACCGTTCAAGACCGTCCCGCGGCGTGGGCCCGGATCGACGTCGAGGTGCCCGGCGGCCTGACCCACACCACCGTCGCCGATCAGGATGGGCGCTTCGCGGCGCTGTTTCCCTACCCCGAGCTCGAGACGACGCTACCGCCACTCTCCGGCTCCCCCGGCGGCGACGCCCCCCTCTTCGACCGCACCTGGCCGCTCCAGGTGCGCATCCAGGCCGACGCCACGCCCTTCGATCCGCTGCCCGGCGGGTCCCTTCCGGACCTCGCCCGCGTGCTGCTGCAGAGCCCCGCCGAGATCGACCTCGATCTCGGCGGCACCACCGCCGATGTCTGGCTCGACGAGCTGTCCTTCGACGGCGAGGTCGTCTTGCGAACGGCCGGCGATTCGAGACTTTTGATCCGCCCGGGAGGGTCCTCTCCCTGACCGGCCCAAGCAAACCATGGAGGAAGAGTCATGCCCGAGTATCTCGCTCCCGGAGTCTTCGTCGAAGAGGTCAGCTTTCGACAGAAGACCATCGAAGGGGTCAGCACCAGCACCGCCGGCTTCGTCGGCCCGGCCCGCTTCGGACCGATCCTCGGTGAGCCCGAGCTGCTCACCAGCTTCTCCGACTTCGAGCGCATCTACGGCGGCCTCGACCAGTTGCTCTACACCGGTCAGGAGCCGAGCGACAACTACCTTGCCCACGCCGTGCGGGCGTTCTTCGAGGAGGGCGGTCGCCGCCTCTACGTGTCGCGGGTCTACGATCCCCCGGAGGGCGTCGACGGCATCGCCCGCTGGCAGGCCCCGGGCTCACCCGGCGGCGACTTCGGCTTCCGCGCCCGCTACCCGGGCGAGGGCGGCAACTTCACCGTCACCTGCCAGTTCCGCCTCGCCGAGAACAGCCTCGGTGCCGAGCTGATCGACCCCTCGGATCCGGCGGGCGACCGCCGGCCGGTGCTGCGCGGCGTCCAGAACTTCGACACCGTCTGGGTGGAGAGCGGCTCGCCGGCCACCAGTGGCGTGTTCTGGGCCGAGCGCTTCTTCGACGATGCCGCCGGCCGCAACACCTTCCGGTTGCGCAATGACAATCCGCAAACCGGCGTCGCCCCGGTCGGGGCCCTCGAGCTCGACGAGGTGTCCTCGGTGCGGGTCCTGACGGTCGGCGTGATCGTCACTCCCAACGGCCGCTTCGAGCAGGAGCAGGCCTGGGAGGGGCTCACCTTCCACCCTCAGCATCGCGACGCCCTCGGCCAGGTCTTCGGCGCACCGGCGCGCAGCCGCGCCGCCGAGCTCACCGTACCGCTGGTCTTCGAAACCAACCTGGTCAACGGCGCCGCCATCGCCGAAGCGATGCTCGAGCAGCCCAACTTCCTCGCCGGCGATCCGGTGGAGGACGCCGTCGACGACGTCGCCGCCCAGGAGGCCGCCCGCGGCTTCCGAGTGCAGCTCACCGGCGGCAGCGACGGCAGCCGACCCCTCTCCGGTCTCTACGCCGGCGACGAGGACGCCGACGGCAACAAGAATGGTCTTCTCGCTTTCGAGGATCTCGAGGACATCTCGATCATCGCCGCCCCCGGCACCTCCGCCGGCATGGAGACGGACGCCGCCTACCGGCCCCACGGCCGCGCCATCACCAACCTGCTGATCTCCCACTGTGAGCGCATGCGCTACCGGGTGGCGGTGCTCGACTCGGCCGATGGCCAGGTGCTCTCCCAGGTCCGCGCTCAGCGCAGCGAGATCGACACCACCCGCGCCGCCCTCTACTACCCCTGGGTACGGGTCGTCGACCCGATCACGGAGGAGGAGATCCAGCTGCCGCCGTCGGGCTTCATGGCCGGCATCTACGCCCGCAACGATATCCAGTTCGGAGTCCACAAGTCGCCCGCCAACGAGGTCGTTCGCCTCGCCACCGGCTTCGAGGTGCCGGTCAACCGCGCTCAGCAGGAGGCCCTCAACCCGGAGGGCGTCAACTGCCTGCGCTTCTTCGAGGGCCGCGGCTACCGGGTGTGGGGGGCGCGCACCGCGACCTCCGATCCGGAGTGGAAGTACCTCAACGTGCGGCGCTACTTCGCCTTCCTCGAGCGCTCGATCGAGAAGGGCACCCAGTGGGCCGTGTTCGAGAACAACGGCGAAGTGCTGTGGGCCAACCTGCGACAGACGGTGGAGGACTTCCTGTTCAACGAATGGAGCTCCAACCACCTCCTCGGCAGCAAGCCGGAAGAGGCCTACTTCGTGCGCTGTGATCGCACCACCATGACCCAGAACGACCTCGACAACGGACGCCTGATCTGCCTGATCGGGGTGGCGCCGCTACGGCCTGCCGAGTTCGTCATCTTCCGCATCGGCCAGAAGACCGCCGATAGCCAAGGCTAGAAAGGAGACCCCACACCATGGCTACGGAACGCGACTATCCCTACAGTCAGTTCAACTTCCGAGTGAGCTGGGACGGCCTCGGCGAGGAGACGGTGCAGGCCGGTTTCCAAGAGGTTTCCGGCCTCGGCCTCGAGATCAACGTCGCCGAGTACCGCGCCGGCAACTCGAAGGAGAACTCGCCTCTCAAGGTGAGCGGCAGCTACAAAACGCCGGACGTCACCCTGAAGCGCGGTGTCATCGGGTCTCTGGACCTCTACCAGTGGCTCGACGCGGTGCGCAACGGCGAGCCCGACCAGCTCAAGACGATCACCATCAAGCTGATGGCCGAAGACCGCGAGACGGTCGCCCAGAGTTGGGTCCTCAAGGGTGCCCGACCGATGAAGTACACCGGGCCCTCCTTCAACGGCAAGGGCAACGAGGTGGCGGTCGAAGAGATGACCTTCGCCGCCCAGCGCATCGAGGTCCAGTAGGAGTGATCGCCACCCCGCGCCTCCCGGGCGTCGTCTTCGAAGCGCCTCCGGCCCAGCCGGACGAGTCGCTACCGCGCATGGACATCGCCGCCTTCGTCGGCTTTGCCGCCCGCGGTCCTCTCGACCTGCCCGTCGCCATCGAAGGTCCCGGTCGCTTCGCCGACATTTTCGGAGACGACCCGGAGCTCGCCCGCGACGAAGAGCGCGGCTCGCCACGGCATGCCTTCCTCGGTGCCGCGGTGGAGTCCTTCTTCGCCCAGGGCGGGCTGCGCTGCTGGGTGGTGCGGGTGGCCGATCGCGATCGCATCGTCCGCCACGCCTTCGCCCTACCGGGCCTCGAGCGGGGGGCGGACGGTGGAGCGGCCCAGGCGCGGGCCCGCTGCGCCGGCACCTGGTGCGAGGAGCTGCGGGTGGGCACGGCGCGAACGGCGGAAAATCTCGGCCGCGCCGACGCCGATTTCACCGCCGTCACTGGCGACTATCGCTTCTCCCTGCCGACCCGCCGGGCCGCCGTCGCCCCGGGGACCCTGATCGAAGCCTCCTTCGGCGACGATCTCCCAAAGCTCTGGCTGTTCGTCGACCGAGTGACCGACCGCGGCGATGCTCTCGAGCTCCGCACCGCCGCCGGCCTCGACCCGGCGCGGGGAGAATCACGCGACGCCTTCTGGGTCGACGAGAGCGACCCGGCGGCGCCGGCACGAGTCGCCGAGGCCGACGCCCTGGCCCGCCTCGGCGCCAGCCCACCGCCTCCTCCGGCGCTGCGCAGACTGCGCTTCGACCTGCTGATGTGGCGCGGCGACGCGCTCCTCGAGCGCTTCCGCGGCCTCGCCTTCGACCCGCGGCACGAGCGCTTCTGGGGCCTGCTCCCGGATGACCGAAGGCTCTTTCAGCGCCGTCTCGACGAGAGTCTCGAGCGCCGCTCCGGTCAACCCTTGCCGGCGATCGCCGAGGAAGCCGAGAGTCCCCGCTTCTCCCTCGCCGGACCCGCTGCGCTGGCTAGCGGCTCCTTCCTCCCCCTCGGCATGGGGTTCCGTCTCGATCCCGAGGCCAGCCGCGAGGTCAGCGGAGGACCATCGCCGAACGCCCTCGAAGGCGATGGCCTGGGCGAGCTGCGCGCCGACCTGTTCCTCGATCCCGCCCTCGTCCGCCTCGGCGTCGAGACGCTACGGCACGAGGCGGAGCACCGCCTCCACGTCCAAGGCATCGCGCTGCGCGGTCTGCACAGCCTGCTGCCGGTCGAAGAGGCCACGCTGATCGCGGTGCCCGACGCCATCCACCGGCCCTGGAGCCGGCGAGGTCCGGAGCCTCCGGATCTCCTGCTGCCGCCGATTCTCGAGCCGGTCGGCGCCGTCACCGACGCGCCCCTCGCCTGCGACCCCTGCGCCGACCAAGCGCCCGGCTTCGTGCCGTTGCGCTGGTCGGCGGTGAGCGGAGCCACCGGCTACCGCTTGCAGTACGGTGTCGATCCGACCTTCGAGCAGCGCGAAGGCGAAAGGCAGCTCGAAACCCACCAGACCTTGTTCACGGTCGACCCGCGCTGCCCGCGACGTCTGTTCTTTCGCGTCCGCGGCGAGCGCGGCGGCGAGATCGGCCCCTGGTCGAACACCGTCCAGGCCGTGCTGCCACCGCGCTCCTTCGAACCCTGCGAGGACCACCTGCCGGGCGACTACGAGCTGCTGCGGCTGGGCTCGCCGGAGCTCCTGTTCTGGCTGCCGACGGATCTCGCCAATCTCCCGGCAGAACGCGACTTCGAGCTTCAAGAGGCCACCGATGCCGCCTTCGACACCGCCCGCCAGGTGCACTTCGGGCCGAGCGACGAGCATCTCTTGGCGGAGATTCTCGACGGTCAGCGCTACTACCGCGTCCGCGCCGTCTCTGCCGGCATCGCCGGGCCCTGGTCGAACACGGTGCTGGTGGCAGCCGTCGGCCGGGCCGGCTGGACTCTCGAACCGCCGGAGAGCTACGACCGTGAGGGGCTCCTCGCCGTCCAGCGCAGCCTGCTGCGGTTTTGTGCCGCGCGCGGTGATCTCCTCGCCCTGCTCGCCATGCCGGACCACTTCCGCCGCGATGCCTGCAGCGAGCACCTGGCGCTGCTGCGGGGCGCTGGCGCGGCGCCGACGATGGGATCGCTCTTCGTCCTGCCGCTCCACCGCGGGGAGCGCGCGGCACTCGGTTTCGGCGCCGTCTTCCATCCCTGGCTCACCGGCGGTGCCGACCAGCGCAGCCTGCCGCCGGAGGGCGCCGCCGCCGGCATCCTGGCCGCCGAGAGCCTCGCCGAGGGCGCCTGGCGCGCCGCCGCCAACCGCCCCGTCGAGCGCACCCTCGGCCTGCGGCCACGCTTCGCCGAGGGCGACGCCGGCGAGCTGATGGCTCAAGGCCTCAACCTCTTCCTCGACCAGCCCCGGGGTTACCTCGCCCTCGCCGAGGAGACCCTCGACGAGCGCCCCGACCTTCGCCCCATCCACGTGCGGCGACTGCTCATCCTGCTGCGCCGACTGGCGCTGCGCGAGGGCCGCGGCTACGTCTTCGAGAACCACCATGCGCCCTTCCGAGATCGCATCCGGCACACCTTCGAGCGTCTGCTCTCGGAGCTCTATCAGCGCGGCGCCTTCGCCGGCAGCGAGCCCGCCGAGGCCTTTCGAGTGATCGCCGACGGTCGGCTCAATCCCCCGACCGAGGTCGAACGCGGTCGCCTGCGCATCGACCTCCAGGTGGCCCCCGCCCGCGCTCTGCGATTCCTCACCGTTCGGCTGGTCTCCCAGGGACGCGACCGCCTCAGCTTCGAGGAGATCTCGTGACCATCCTGCCCTTCACCAGCTTCAACTTCCGGGTAGTCCTCGAGTACGAGAAGGGCAAGCCGATCTGCGATGCCGAGTTCTCGGAGGTCGGCGGCCTCGAGGTGCAGCTCGCTCCCAAGACCATCCGCGAGGGCGGCAACAACCGACGGCCGATCCACCTGCTCGGCCCGGTGAGCTACGGCCAGCTCACCTTGAAGCGCGGCATGACCCAGGACTTCGGCCTCTGGGATTGGTTCGCCGAGGTCCAGAAGACCGCCGGCCACGGAGTGCGCGCCTCGGGCGAGATCCTGATGCTGTCGAACCGCGGCCAGCGCGCCTACGAGGTCGACGGCAAGGCCGATGTGCGCTTCGCCCTCACCGGCTGCCTGCCGATCAAGCTCAAGGCCCCGACCCTCAACGCCAAGGACGGCGCGGTGGCGATCGAGGAGATGCAGGTTGCCTACGAGTGCCTGTCGCGGGTCGCCTCGGGAGGTGATGGATGATCCCCGAGAAACTGGTCAAGGCCGAGCTGCGCGAGATCACCTGGGACAAGAAGCAACAGGTGGTGCTGGGCAAGAAGAAGGTCAAGGTGCAGTTCAATCCCGAGTCCTTGAAGGTCACCCTGTCGAATCAGAACGCCTCCGGCGACCAGAGCGGCGGCGCGCCGCAACAGTTCGTCGGCACCGGCACCACCAAGCTGACCTTCGATCTCTGGTTCGACGCCAGCGCCCCGGGCCAGAGCACCCAGGACGTCACCAGCCTGACCCGCCAGGTCGCCTTCTTCATGACCCCGGGCAAGAAGAACAACAAGCCGACGGCGCCGCCGGGGGTGCGATTCCACTGGGGCTCCTTCCTCTTCGATGGCGTCATGGACTCGCTGGACGAGACCCTCGAGTACTTCTCCGAAGACGGCCGACCGCTGCGCTCGAAGGTCTCCGTCAGCCTGTCGCGGCAGGAGATCAAGTTCGAGTTCGGCAAGCAGCAGGCCAATCAGGCCCAGGGCAAGGGCACGCCGACGGCGCCGGCGCAGCCGGCTCGCGAAGGCCAGACCGCCCAAGACCTGGGCGGCGACCAGTGGCCCGCCCTCGCCGCCGCCAACGGCATCGAGAACCCGCGCAACCTGCAGGCCGGCGCCGCCTTCGACGCTTCCCTCGGGGCATCCGCCAGCCTTTCTTTGGGAGCCAGCGCTGGCGTGAGCGGTTCCCTGAGCGCCGCCATCGGAGGCGACCTGGCGGCCGGAGCCTCCTTCTCCGCCGACGCCTCGGCCAGCCTCGGTGGCGGTTTGCGCGCCGGCGCCAGCGCGGCGGCGGGACTGGGTGCCGGCGGCGGCCTGTCGGCCGGCGCGGGACTCGGTGCCGGGCTCGGCGGCGGTCTCTCGGCCAGCGCCGGAGCCGGCCTCGGCGGCGGTCTCACCGGCGGCGGCGGGTTCGGAAGTGACCTCGGCGGCAGCGCCGGCCTGAGTGCTGGAGCGGGCCTCGGTGCCGGGACGGGCCTCGGTGCTGGAGCGGGACTCGGTGCCGGCCTGGGTCTGAGCGCTGGCGGATCCCCCAACGCCGGCCTCGATCTCTCCAGCAGCAGCAGTGCTTCCTTCTCCGCCGGTGCCTCCGGCTCGACCAGCTCAACCCAGGGCGGCGTCGCCGCCAGCGCCCAGGCCAAGGCCGGCGCTGCCTTCGACGCCAAGCTCCGCCGACGCTGAGGACCCTCCGAATCTATGAGCGTGATCATCAACGAGCTCGAAGTCTCCCTCGCCGAGGCGCCACCGGTGGCGCCCGGAGCGGACCCCGGCCCGCCACCCAGCGGTCCCCAGGGCAAGGTGCCGATCACCAGCACCGACCTTGCCGACGCCAGCGAGCAACGGGAGCGCCGACGCCGGCGCCTGGAGGCCTGGTGAGATGGCCGACCTCGGCACCACGGCACCGTACTACGCCGCTCGCCCCCGGCTGTTCGTCGACGGCGAAGAGGTCACCGGCCTCGAGCAGGGATTGATCGCCCTGTGCGTCGAAGAGACCACCTCCGGCCTGTTCAGCTGTGAGGCCACCTTCGGCAACTGGGGCAGCCGCGGGGAAGATCTCGACTATCTCTACTTCGACCGCGAGCGCTTCGACTTCGGCAAGCCGCTGGCGGTGGTGATGGGGGACGGCGACGCCGAGGCAGCGATCTTCGAGGGCCGCATCACCGCCCTCGAGGGCAAGTACCCCCGCGGCCGCTCGCCGGAGCTGCGGGTGCTGGCGGAAGATCGCTGCCAAGACCTGCGCATGGTGCGCCGCACCCGCACCTTCGAGGACGTCGGCGACGGTGATGTCTTCGAGCGCATCGCCGGCGACCACGGGCTGCGACCGGAGATCGACGTCGACGGCCCGACCTACCGCACCCTGGCCCAGGTCAATCAGAGCGACCTGGCCTTTCTGCGCGACCGCGCCCGCGCCATCGACGCCGAGGTCTGGGTCGAAGGCGATGCCCTTTTCGCCCAGGCCCGCAGCCGCCGCCGCGCCGGCGCCGACGTCACGCTGACCTATGGCGAGGGCCTGCGCGAGCTCTGCCTGAGCGCCGACCTCGCCCACCAGCGCACTCGTCTGGCGGTCGGCGGCTGGGACATCGGGGCCAAGGCCGGCATTGAAGAAGAAGTCGCCGAAGAGGCCATCAGCGGCGAGCTCGCCGGCGGCTCGAGCGGCATCCAGGTCCTCTCCGACAGCTTCGGGGACCGCCCCGAGCGCCTGGTGCACTCGGTCCCCCTGAGCAGCGAAGAAGCCCGCGCCATCGCCGAGTCCCAGATGCGCGCCACCGCCCGCCGCTTCGTCAGCGGTCATGGCGTGGCCGAAGGAGACGCCCGCCTCAAGGTGGCGACCCACGTCGAGGTGGCCGGCCTCGGACCACTGTTCGACGGTGCCTACTACGTCTGCGCCGTGCGCCACCAGTTCGGCCCGCAAGGCTTCCGCAGCACCTTCGAGGTCGAGCGCCCGGCCCTCGGGAGGGCCGCCTGATGCTGGTCGCCACGCCCTTCGACGAGATGCTCGCCGAGCGCTCCCGTTGCAGCCGCTGGTTCGGGGTCTACACCGCTCTGGTGACCGATATCGCCGACCCCGACGGCCAGGGCCGGGTTCGGGTCCGCTTGCCCTGGTCGCCGGATGCGGAAGATCAGGCCTACGAGGCCTGGGCCCGCCTCGCCACCCTGATGGCCGGCGGCGAGCGCGGCTCCTGGTTCGTGCCCGAGGTCGAAGACGAGGTGCTGGTGGCCTTCGAGGCCGGCGACCCGCGACGCCCCTACGTCGTCGGCGCCCTCTGGAACGGTGTCGACGCGCCACCGGAGTCGATGGACTCGGCAGGCCAGAACGACAAGAAGGTGCTGTGCTCGCGCAACGGCGTCAAGGTCACCCTCGACGACGCCGACGGCCAGGAGAGCCTCACCCTCGAGACCCCTGGCGGCCAGAAGCTCAAGCTCTCGGACGGTCCCGGCAAGGTCCACATCGAAGACTCGGCGGGCAATGCGGTGACCCTCGAATCGGCGGGCGTCACGGTGCAAGCCGCATCCAAGGTCAACGTCCAGGCGGGCACCGTCGAGATCAACGCCGGCATGGTGACGGTCAATGCCGGCATGTCGAAGTTCAACGGCGTCGTGCAAGCCGACGTCGTCATCTCCAACTCCGTGATCGGCACCTCCTACACCCCCGGTGCCGGCAACATCTGGTGAGGACGGCGCGATGACCCACGCGAGCGAGTGGCTGGCTCCTGCGCCCCTGTGGGACCGTACCCTTCCGTCGGCGGACGAATCGATCGGCGACACCAATGGCGGCGATCGCTTCCGTCAACCGACTCTGCTGCGCTTCGATTCGGACAGCTTCCTCGAAGACCTGATGGCGTTGCTCGGCGAGCAGCCGGCGGAGGTCGCCGAGCACGTCGCCCGGCCGGAGACCTGGGAAACTCCGAGCGCCGGCTGGGCCGACCACGACGATGCTTCCCTGGGTGAGCTTCTCAAGCTCTTCCAGCCGGCTCACGGCCGCTTCTACCTGCTCGCCGCCAGCCTGGTGTGCCGCCGCGCCGGGCTGCCGGACCGCCGCGTCGACCCGGCCGAAGAGGACAAGGCCTGTTGGGTGATGCGTCGCCTGGTGCCGCGGCCGGGCCGCGACCTCGACCCCGACGACGCCACCAGCTTCGACGAGCAGGCCTGGATCGGGGACCGCTCCGGCGGCCGCTGGCAAAGCCTCGCCGCCAGCGCCCTCGAAGACCTCACCGAGGGTGAGGAAGAGCTGCCGCTGTTTGCCCTGCCCTTCGAGCTCGAGGGCGGCAAGCGTCGCCTGTGGGCCGGCCTGGTGCCGGTCGCCGGCCGCGAGCTCTACGAGACCGCGGCGCCAGCGGCTCCTGCGGCGGAGGCTGCCGCGGCGGAGCCTCCGGCAGCGCCCACCGATCCGCTGGCGGAGCTCGACGACCCGCGCAAGGCGGAGCTCGCCGCCGGACCTCTGCAGAGTCTCGGGATCTTGACCGGCCTCGACGACGACATCCCTTCGGCGGCGGCGCGCGAGAGCCTGCGTTTTCTGCTGCTCGATTTCGCCGATGCCTTCGTCCGCCTCCTGCCGGACCTCGCGGCCGCCATCCGCAGCGCCTCACCAGCCGACCTCGACACCCCCCAGCTCGCCGTCTGGAACTGCCTCGGGGCGGTGATCCCCGGCGGCGTGACCTGGCGCGAGAGCATCCGTCGGGCGGACGCCCAGCGCGACGTCTTGCTCGGCTTGCGCGAGCCCGAGCCAACCGACCCGGAAATCATTCCGCCGGCCCTGAGCCGGGCCCAGATCGAGGCCACGGCGGTGGCGGTGGTGCACGGCGGCGAGCTACGCGACCGGCTCTTCGCCAGCATCGACGCCCGGCCGCAGCCGGCCGACGATACGCCGGGGCGGGCTCCCAGCGCGGCCGCCCGCGCCGTCGCCGCCTCGGCCGAGGCGGACGGCTCCCTCTACCGCGCCCGCTGCGTCTACCGCCGGCCGCGCTGCCGGCGCTTCACGCCGCCGACGGTCAGCCGACCGACGCGGCCCTTCCGCCTGGCGCCCTTCTTCGATCCCGAGGCCCCGACCCGCCCGCTCACCATCCGCATGCCCCTCGACACCAGCCTCAAGGGCCTGCGCAAGTTTCCCAAGGGCGTTGCCGTGCTGATGTCGAACAAGCTGCGCCAGCAGGTCGAGCAGGTGCAGGCGGCCACCGTCTCGGAGCTCGAAGAGGGCGTGTCTCCGAACGAGCCTTCCTGGAGCCTCGGCATGATCTGCTCCCTCTCCATTCCGATCATCACCCTGGTCGCCTTCATCCTGCTGCAGATCTTCGTGCAGCTCCTCAACATCATTTTCTGGTGGCTGCCGTTCTTCAAGATCTGCCTGCCGATTCCGGTGAGGAACGACTCGTGAGCGGTCCGCGCCCCAGCCGCGGGCTGGCCTTTCCGCCCCACATCGGCAGCGACGGCCGCCTCGCCTGGTCGTCCGGCGAGGCCAACGTGCGCCAGAACATCCGCGTCATTCTGTCGACGGAGAACCGCGAGCGCATTCTCCTGCCGGAGTTCGGCGGCGGTCTGCAGCGCTTTCTATTCGAACCCAACAATCCGGCCACCCACCGCCTGATCCAGGAGCGCATCGTCCAGGCCCTCGGACGCTGGGAGGAGCGCATCGAGCTCGAGTCCGTCGAGGTCGCTCCCCACTCCGAGGATCCGCAGGCCGCCATCGCCAGCATCCACTACCGCCTGATCGCCACCGGCGTCGCCGACCGCCTCGACCTCAACGTCCCGTTGGCCGGCTGACCCCGCATCCAGAGAGGCCCTCGCCATGCCCTTGCCCGTTCCGCAGATCGATCACCGCAGCCAGCGGGAGCTGGTGCGCGAGGCCCTCGCCCGGGTGCCGTTCCACACCCCCGAGTGGACCAACCTCAACGACTCCGACCCGGGCGTCACCCTGATCCAGCTCTTCGGATTCATGACCGAAAGCCTGATCTACCGCGCCAACCTGATCCCGGAGCGCAACCGCAAAAAGTTCCTCCAGCTTCTCGGCATCGAGCTGCAGGCGGCACGGGCGGCGAGCACCCTGGTGGCCTTCGCCAGCCCACGCGGACCGCTGAGCCCGGTGCCCCTCGCCGCCGAGCAGGAGATCACCGCCGGCAAGGTCGCTTTTCGCACCGAGCACGCCCTCACGGTGCTGCCGATCGTCGGCCGGATCTACCTCAAGGCGCCGATTCCGGAGAGCCAGCGCAGCAGCGTCGACACCCTCTATCGCCGCCTCTACGAGGATCTCGCGGTCGCCGGATCGCAGCTCGACTACTACGAGACGCGGCCCTTTGAAACGCCCGCTCAGGGGGTCACCTTGCCGACCTTGGACCTCGCCCGCGACACCGTCGACGGCAGCCTGTGGCTCGCCCTGCTGGCGCGCCCCGGTGACGACCCCGGCGAGGCCCGGCGCGCCATCGCGCACCAGATCTTGACCATCGCCTCGATGCCCGCCCTCGACGAGGAGGCGGTTCGCCTGCCGGCCGGCGGCAAGGAGACGGAGGGAGCGGGCGGTCTCACCTTCCAGCTCCCCCAGCTCCCCGCCGGCGAGCCCGCTGCAGGTGCCTTGCGCTATCGCCTGCTGGAAGCCCGCCCGAGCAGCGATCTGCTGCGTTTCCCGGGAACCGTCGAGCTGCGCCTGCCGGGCGAGGAGGAGCTCACCTACCGCGAAGAGCTCGATCCCCTGGAGGCCGGCGTCGGCGACTTGCCGCCGAGCCTGGCGGACAGCGAAGACGAGGCTCGCCTGGTCACCTGGATCCGCATTCGACCGCCCCAGACCGGCGACCAGCTCGCCACCCGCTTCAGCTGGCTGGGGATCAACGGCGCGCTGGCGGCACAGCGCCGCTGGGTCCAGGCCGAGCAACTGCCGTCGGGAACCGGTGAGCCCGACCAGGAGACACGGCTGGTGCACGCGCCGGTGTTGCCGAAGACCCTTCAGCTGTCGGTCAACGGTGAGCTCTGGAGCGCCATCGACGACCTCGCCGCAGCACCTCCCGAGGTACCGCCGCGCAGCCCGCGCTTCGCCTCTCCGGAGTCTCCCCAAGGGGATCCTCGGGTGTTCACCCTCGAGGCGGCGAGCGGCACCCTGCGCTTCGGCAACGGCAGCCACGGCGCCCGGCCGCCGCGCGGTGCCACGCTGGTGGCCCGCTACGCCCACGGCGGCGGTAGCCAGGGCATGGTGGGCATCGGCGCGATCGACAAAGGACCGGCTCTGCCGGCCGGTCTGGTGGTCCACAACCCGGTCCCGGCGTGGGGCGGCGATGACCCGGAAACGGTCGACGAGGCCGAGTTCCGCATCTCGCGCAGCCTGCGCCACCGCGACCGCTTGGTGAGCCGCGAAGATTTTCGCGAGATCACCTGGCAGACGCCGGGCGTCGACCTCGGCCGGGTCGAGATTCTGCCCTTGTTTCACCCCGACCAGCCGGAGAGTCCGGCGGACGGCGCCCTGACGGTGCTGGTGGTTCCCTTGACGGACCGCATCCAGCCGGAGACGCCGGCCCCGGACCGTCTCTTCCTCGACGCCATCTGCCGTCACCTCGAGCCGCGTCGCCTGATCACCACCGAGATCCACGTGCGCGGACCGATCTATCGCGACCTGTGGGTGACGGTCGGCCTCGAGGTCGCCCCGGGACGGGAACAGGGGCCGGTTCTCGACCGCGGCGAGGTTGCGATTCGGCGCTTCCTGTCGCCGCTGGTGGGCGGCTTCGAGGGCACCGGCTGGCCCCTCGAGAAGACCATCGAAGCGGGCGAGGTGCTCGGCGCCGTCAGCCGGGTTGATGGTGTGGCTTCGATCCTCGAGCTGACGCTGGGTGACGGCTCCGGCGGCGCCATCGAGCGCCTCGAGCTGTCCGGCCTCGAGCTGCCCCGGGTAATCGGCGTGTCGGTGGTGGCGGGACCCGCCGTACCTCTCGACGTTCTCACCGGCGAGCGCGATGACCCCGAACCGCCGGAAACCCCACGGGTGCCGGTGCCGGTGATCCCGGAGGAATGCTGATGCTTCTCCGCCGCGACATGAGTCTCCGCGCCCTTCCCCGACGTCGAGGAGTCGCCTGATGGACGTCAACGGCTCGCGTTACCACCTGCTGCTCGGCGAAGCGGATTGGCAGCCGCCGATCAGCGCTGCCGGCGACGGCATCGCCTGGGATCGCGACCGCCAGCGCGTGACTCTGGCGCCGGAGCTGTTCCGCTTTCCTGGTCGACCGGGCGAAGAAGCGCTGACGGCGGATCATCGCCGCGGCGCCGACCGCGATCGCTACGGTCACGTCTACTGGATCTCCGAGGACCGCCGCGAGATTCACTACCGCCCGCGGGACAGCCGTCGAAGCGGTGTCTTCTGGCCGCCGGAACCGTGCCCGAGCGAGCGCCACGGTGCCTTCGGACCGCTTCCCGGCGAGCCCCTCGGGGACGCCCTCCTCAGCGGCCTGGCGGTCACCGCCGATCACTACCTTGTGGTGGGCCGGCGAGATCCCGGCGGCATCCTGATCTTCGACCTCCACGGCGGCGGCCCACCGCGCCGCCTCGACTGGCCCGAGGAGCTCGACTTCTCCCCCCACGATCTCGCCGCCGCCCGCGATGGCGGTCTCTGGGTTCTGGATCGTCCCCCCGCCGATGGGCCGCGCCTGTGGCGCCTCGACCACCACCTGCGACCGGTCCCGGGGGACGGTTCCCTGGAGCACACGGCCGCCACGACGGAGAGCTTCAAGCCCCTCGGCGGAGAGCCCCGACAGAGGCCGGCGGAGACCTTTCCACGAGGCTGGCAGCCTGCCTCTCTGGCCTTGGCCGATCCGCGAGCGATCCTGGTCCTGCCGGACGGCGCGGTCCTCGTACTCGACTCGCCGGCAGGTAGCGCGCCGCGGGTGCATCGCTTCTGCGGCGGTCTCCCGGACGCCCCGCCGGCGGACCTCGAGATCGCCCTCGCCGAGCTGGTGACGCCGGTGCCCGAGGTCACGGCCCACGATTTCGCCTTCCTGCCGGCGCCGGCGTCGGCAAGCTCGCCGGGAGAGCTCGAGGGCGAGCTCCTGGTGGCCGATGCCGGCGGCAACCAGGCCTACGCCTTCCGCCTGCGCACCGGCCGCGGGCGCCTCGAGCTGGTCGCCCTCCCCACGTACCTGCCGCTGCGCCGCTTCGCTGGTCGCGCCCTGGTCGATGGCCGCGACGCCTGCGACGTGCTCTACGACCGCGATGACTCCTGGGCCAGTCTCGTCGAGCTGCGTCGGCCGCGCTACCAGCGCCGCGGCGAGCTCGATGCGCTGCGCTTCGACGGCAAGCAGGCCGGAACGGTCTGGCATCGGCTGTTCCTCGCCGGCTGCATACCTCCCGGAGACGAGGTGATGGTCGAGAGCCGCGCCGCGGACGAGGAGCACCTGCTCGCCGACCAGCCCTGGCAGTCGGAGCCGGTGCTCGGACTTCGCCCGGGCGGCGGCGAGCGCCCGCTCGATGCCGCCGTCGCTCCCTCCCAGGGCGGAGACCCGGGGGAGGGGACCTGGGAGCTGCTCTTCCAGGCGGCCCGCGGCCGCTATCTCGAGCTGCGCCTGACCCTGGTGGGGAGTGGACGCAGCAGCCCCGCCTTGACGGCGCTGCGCGTCTACTACCCACGGTTCAGCTACCTGCGCGAGTACCTGCCGGCGGTCTACCGCGAGGAGCCCTCGTTCCTGGAGCGCTTCCTGGCCAACTTCGAGGGCTTCTTCAGCGAGATCGAGGGCAAGATGGAGCGCGCCGAGACCTGGTTCGACCCGCGCACGATTCCCGCCGAGGCGCTGCCCTGGCTCGCCGACTGGCTGGCCGCGAGCTTCGACGAGGACTGGGACGAAGCCCGTCGACGGCTCTTGCTGCGCCACCTGCATCGCCTCTACCGGCAACGCGGCACGGTGGCGGGCATGCTGGCAGCGGTCCGTCTCGCCACCGTTCCCTGCCCGGACGACTCGATCTTCGAGGACGACGCCGCCACCAATCCCTACGGCGTTCGTCTGGTGGAGGCCTTTCGCTCCCGCCAGCGAGCTCTCCCCGGCAGCCCAGGCATCTCCCCCGCCACCGGCCCACGGCTGATCGCCGCCGGCGAGCGCTGGCAGCCAGATCAGGGTGCCGCGCGGCTCCACCAGGCCTACCGCGACTTCCTCACCCAGCACCATGCCGTCAATGAGCCGTTGGTGGCCCAGCTCAACGAGCTGTGGGGCTCCGACCACCCGAGCGACCTGCCACTCCAGTTCCCGGCTCAGCCACCGGAAAATCCGGCCGAAGCCGCCAGCTGGCGTGCCTTCATAGCCCGCGAGCTCGACTTTCCCTACGCCGAGACGACGTCTAGCGACACCACGTCCTACCGCCGCTACCTGCGCCATCGCCACGGCAGCGTCGCGACCCTCAACGCCGCCTGGGGGCTGACCGGCGCCACCGCCTTCGGCTCCTTCGACGAGGCCCTGCTTCCCGCCGCCCTGCCCATCCACCCGGTGACCCTCGAAGACTGGATTCACTTCGTGTCGCAGCGCTTGCCGATCGCACGCAGCGCCCATCGCTTCCAGGTCCTGGTGCCGGTCACCGCCGACTCCATTCCGAGCGAGCGAGAAAAGCGGCTGGCGCAGGTTCGCGCCGTCGTCGAGCGCCAGCGGCCGGCCCACACCAGTTGCGAGGTGAGCCTCTATTGGGCCCTCTTCCGAGTCGGCTCGGCGCGCGTCGGCATCGACTCGGTAGTCGGCGAAGGCAGCCGCGCTACCGCCCTCACCCTCGGCCGAGGCGCCCTCGGCGAGTCCCAGCTCAGCCAGCCCCACCCCTGGAACGTCCACGATCGTCGCGTCATCGGCCGCGACGCCGTCGCCTGAAGACTTTCGAACGCCGAGGAGCGTGAACACCATGTGCGATTTCAAAAACACCGTTTCGGATCCCATCGCTCTCGATCCGCGCAAACGCGTCCGCTACGAGACGGGCCTGGTCCTCGGGGTTCAGGAGTTTCTGCAGGACCAGTTTCATCTCCGCGAGCGCGATCGCTTGCACCAGCGCAGTCTGCACGGCTACGGCACCGTCGTCGGCCTGGAGATCGGCCAGCGGGCTGCCGACGGCGGCGGTCCCGAGGTCGTGGTCGGCGCTGGCCTGGCGATCGATCCTCGCGGCGAGACCATCTGTGTCCCGGCGACCCAATGCGCCCGCCTCGACGAATGGTTGAGCGGCCAGCGGGACGAGATCGACGAGCACTTCGCCTCCCCGCCCGGCGCCCTCAGCCTCTACGTGGTTCTGTGCCATCGCGAGTGCGCCACCGATCCGGTGCCGGTGCTCGGCGATCCCTGCCGCGACACCGCCGACAACACGCGACCGTCCCGCATCGCCGACGACTTCGAGCTCAGCCTGCGCTTCGAGCCGCCGGAGCAGCCGGAGGAGGACGCCGCCCGCGCCTTCGGCGAGCTGCTGCGCTCCTTCGAGATCGCCAGCGGCCCCGGTCCGGCCCTCGACCAGGAAGCGGTCGAAGATCAGGTCCGGAGCCTGGTCGACGGCTCGCCGCCGGTGGTCCAGGGGCCGGCCTCACCGCCCTTCGGTGGTCGCCTCGAGCCGAGCGAGGCACCGCACCTCCTGGCCGCCGCCTATCGCGTCTGGATCACCGAGATCCGTCCGCTGCTGGCCGCAGGCCGGGCCGGCTGCGAGCTCTCCGAAGAGCGCTGCGTCCTGCTCGCCCGCCTCGACTTCGACATTGCCGAAGGGCCCGCCGGCGACCTGGTGGTCGATGGCGAGGTGCTGATCGACGAGAGCGACCGTCCGCTGCTGTTGGCCACTCGCATCTTCCAGGAGCTCCTGCCGACGGCGGCCGGCGAGACCATCGCCGGCGTCGAGAATCACGCCGACCTCAACGGCCTCGGCCTCGACGACCACCCGCAGTACCTGCTGGTCGACGCCGTGACCCGGGCGCTGATCGCCGATCTCGATGGCGGCGGCCGGCGCATCGTCGCCCTGGCCGATGGCAGCGCCAGCGGCGACGCGGTGACCTTCGACCAGGCGATCAAGGTCGGCGACGGCGCCGGCGGCGACCTCGGCGGCACTTACCCGAACCCCTCCGTGGGCGCCCTCCAGGGCCGGCCGGTGGCGCCGGCGGCACCGGCGGTGGGTCAGGTGCTGACCTGGGACGGCACCCGCTGGGAGCCCGACGCGCTGCCCGCCGCAGGCCCGGTTCTGAGCGATGACCTGACCCGCGTGGTCGCCCTCTCCTGGCGCCATGGCGCCTTCAGCAACCTCGACCTGATCCACAACGGTCAGCCCGCCTTCGGCGTCGCCCTGGCCTTCGGTGGCGAGGGCATCGACGATTCCCGCTCGCCGGTGCAGTCGGCGACTCTCACGGCCCAAACGGTCTTCCTCCAGGTTCACCTGCCCCTCGACGGCAGCCCGTTTCCGGTCTGCATGCGAATCCCGGCGACGGTGATTCCTTCACGGGTCGTCGGCGTCGACGGCAACGACCTGATCACCGAGACCCGAACCGTCAACGGCAACCTCGCCCCCGCCGTGGTGGCGCTGGTCGACTCCGAAACCGCCGAGTTCCTGCGCCTTTCCGGAGCCACCGTCGAGGTCGTCCTGCGCGGCGATTTCATCCTCGACCGGCAGGATCGGGCGATCAACGGCGAGCACATCACCGGGGTCCTGCCCACCGGCGACCGCAGCGCCGCCGGCGACCGCTTGGGCCTCCAGGGCGGCACCTTCGAGAGCTGGCTCCGGCTGCCTCGCCGCGGCGAGATCGTGGTCGGCGGTCTCGATCTCAACCGCGCCGACGAGAGCGAGCTGGTCACCTTGCCGCGCATCGGCCCGCGCCTCGCCGAGCGCATCGTCGCCGAGCGCGAACGACGCGATGGCTTCGACCGCCTCGACGACCTCGCCACCATCCCGGGCATCACGCCGGCGATCATCGCCGGACTTCGCCAGCTACCCAACTAGGACGACGCCATGACCACCGAGCTGTTGAGCGCAATTCTCGATGGCGGCCTGCGCCATCCCCACTTCTTCGAGGGTCGCATCCTGACGGCCACCGACCTCAGCGTCGAACGGGAAGCTCATCGCGCCCGCCAGCGGCGCCTCGGTCGCGCCCTCGGCAGCGGCATCGTTTCAGGCCTCGAGGTCACCATCCGCGACCGCGGCGCCGGCGGCACCGTGCCGGTGCTCGGCATCACCGCCGGCCTGGCCCTCGCCGCCGACGGCGACAGCCTCGAGTTGGCGGCGGACATCGACCTCTGCCTGGCGCGGGAGCTCGAGCACGAGCCGCCACCGGACAGCCCCTTTCACGCCTGCGCGCCGCCCTCGACGAAGCCGGTGGCCGTCGGTGAAGGCGTCTACCTGTTGCTCCTCGGTCCGGCGGCGGGCTTCCGCGAGCGCGCCGTGATGAGCGGCCTCGGCGATCCCAAGGCCGGCGCCGGCTGCGGCAGTCGCTGGGCCCTCGAAGGGGTGAGCTTCCGGTTGCTGCCCTACGATCCCCTCGCCGAGGAGCTCTTACCCGCGACGCACCGCGATCAGCTCGCCGACCTACTGACCGACGCCGCCACCCCGGCGCGTCGCTCGCGCCTGCGCAATCACCTGGCGCACCTCTTCCTGGCCTCGGCGGCCCAGGCCGCGGTGGCCGACGATCCGCTAGCAGCCCTCGCCGGCGAGACTCCAACCAACCCCATCGCAGGGCTGCGCCAGCGCGGCGAGATCGCCGACTGCGAGGTGCCCGTGGCCCTCGTCCACTGGACCCTCTCGGGCCTCCACTTCGCCGATCCCTGGGCGGTGCGACGACGGCCCGTGCCCAGCTTGCAGCACGCCGCCGCGCCGATGCTCTCGGGAGACGCCTTCCGCGCCGATGCCGAGGCTCGCGTGCTGCAGTTCCAGCAGCACCTCGCCGAGCTGCTGGACGAAGCGGCGGCGCCGACCTCGCTGGTGGCGCGGGAGCATTTCCGCTTCTTGCCCGCCGCCGGTCTGCTGCCGGTCGCCGGCAGCGACCGCCCCCGCGGCCTGTCGGTGCCGGCCTTCTTCGCCGACCGCACCGTCCGCGGTCCGCTGTTCACCGAAGGCGCCCGGGTCGCGCCGCTGTTCGATCGCTCCTATGCCTTCCCCGCCATCGACACCGAGAGCGACGAAATGGTCTGGCTCTACTCCATCCGGGAGAACCGCCAACGGGTTCCGGAGCGACCCGCCGTGATCTTCACCAGCGGATTCATGCCGCTGTTTGGCGACGCTCGCTACGACATCAATCGCTGGAGCTTCGGCAACTTCTCGTCATTCCTCGTCTGAGCGAAGGGAGCTGACCATGTTCAATCGTGTACAACCCGGTGACCTGATCACCGCCGAGCAATGGAATCAGGTCCTCGACCTGCTCGAAAACCTCGACCTACGGGTTCAGGACATCGAGGACTCCGGCTCCCAGGCCCTTGCCATCACCGGTCTCCTGCCGCCGCAGGGGCCGTATCGCATTGGCGATCCGCTCACCGTCCTGGGGCGCAATTTCGAGCACTCCCTGGGAGCCGCCAGGGTCTTCCTCGATGGCGTGCGCGTCACCCTCGACGGCCTGGCCTCGGACGACCGAAGGCTGGTCTTCCAGATTCCCCCCGTGCCCGGCGTCTCGGAGCCCGGAACGGCGGTCACCCTGCGAGTCAACAATCAGTCCGAGCAGGTCAGCGAGGACATCATCCTGCGGCCGGCAGCGCCGGTGCTGTTCGGCGACTTCGACGTCGAGTTCCTCGGCGTCACACCGCAGACGCTGGTGCCCGACCAGCCGGCCAACTTCCGTTTCCGGTTGCGCAACCGAGCCTCCAGCACGGCCGAGATCCTGATCGATCCGCGCATCGTCAACGTCCCCAACGCCGACGTCTGGCAGCAACGCCTGCGGGTGCTCGACGGCAACCAGACGCCGCTGCCGGAGCGCCGCATCACGCTGTCGCCCCTCGATCCCAACAACCCGAACCCCAATCCGCCGGCCGAGACCGAGTTCTTCGTCCGCCTGGTGGCCGTGCCGACGGTCCCCGTAGGCACTGATTTCCAGCTCGTCGTCGACGCCTCCGCCGGTGCCGTTCAGGGCTCTTCCGGAGCGCAGCCCTTCACCGTCGGGGAAGCCACCATCCCGCAGGACGAAACCATCACCCTGACCCTCAATGGCTCGACCCCGCCGAACGCCCTCTCCGGCAGCACCGTCACGGCGGCGACCGGCAGCACAGTGCGGGTGCGCTTCAACGCCACCTTCGCCGAAGCCGGCTTCTACGACTTTTCGCTGCAACCCGTCGCTCCGACGACGGGCTGGCAAATCCAGCGTTTCTTCACCACTCCGGCCACCTACGAGATCACTGACAACGACGTCGCCGGCGGACCCGCCGCCCGGCCTCCGGAGATCACCCTTCAACCGCTCGGCGGCGCCAGCCCTTCGGGCCGCGTCGAGGTGATCCTGCAACGGCAGGGTCGCTCGTCCCGTCGCCTGTTCCCTCTGGATCTCGTTCTCGGGACCTAGCGGAACCCGCTCCCAGGAGGTCACTGTGTCTAGAAAACCTCTTCTCCTGCTGTTGCTCATCGCGCTCGTCGCCCTACCGACCGTCGCGGGCGCCCAAACGGACGTCTGCCTACCCAACGCCATCGGCGTGCCGGCTCTCGGCGGCCCCCCGAACTGGTGGAGCGCTACTCTGCCCGGCTGGGAGCCCCTCGACGACCCCCGCTGGCGTGGCGCCTACCTCGAAACCTTCGGCGGTGGCGCCGCTTCGGAGCACGTTTCCTTCCGCGGCCTGAGGACCGCCACCGACCTCTACCTCTCCTGGCGGGTCGAGGTCGATCCCACCCTCGACACCCAAGATCAGCTCTGGGTCGGCTTCGCCCCCGGCGGCGGCGAGGACGAGCTCCTGCTCAACATCCAGCCCTTCAGCACCAGCAACACGGCGGCAGAGGCCGATCCGGTGGTCAACATCTCGGCGTCGGTCCGTCCGTCGACCGGCGGAGCCTGGTCGCCGGCACCGGGTGCCAACGTCCCGGACTGGCTCGAGGCCGCCACCACCCGCACCGCCGCCTGGCGCGAGGTCAGCGGCAGCACCTGGGCCGTCCAAATGCGGGTGCCCCTGCAGGCCGGCTTCGAGAACGGCCTCGACCTGCAGGACGAGTTCCGTCTCTGGTACGAGGTGCAGGTGTTCCACGACATCGGCTGCAACCCACCGGGCACCATCTGCAACGTCGTCGAGTACAACTTTCCGGACAACCTGACCTTCGCCGATGTCACCGATCCGGCGAGCACCAGCGGCTCCTGGGGTGACCTGCGCCGCGACGTCCCCCCGACCAACGCCGCCTGCATCCAGGGTGTTTCTCTGGTGAGCTCGGATATCGGCACCGAAACCGGCGGCGGCCCGTGCAGCAACGCTGCCAGCAACCTCTCCGGTACCTTCGACCTCAGCGACGGTGCCGGCAGCCCGGAGAACAACGTCGTCTGCGCCCGACCCCAGAACGACACCGGCGGCCAGATTGGCGCCGGCGATCTCGACGCGGTCTTCCGCATCGCCAACTGGGGTACCCAGCCGGACTGGAACGACGTCGCCGATCCGACCACCCTGTGGCGCCAGATCAATGCCGTTCCCGCCACGACCACCGCCCCGGTGGCCGATGGTTCCAAGGGCAGCATCACCTTCGACTGGCAGCTCACCCCTCAGGAAGCCTGCGACTTCGACCCGCAGCCGGCGGACATCGACTGCACCGGATTCCCGGCACCGACCCGGCGGCGCCACCAGTGCATGCTGGTCGAGCTCTCCGGCGCCCCCGGCTTGACCTTCTCGTCGAGCAGCGTGGTGCGCAACATGAACTTCGCCGAGGCTTCGGTCTTCAAGCGCGAAGCGCAGGTCAGTGTCGTCGGGTTGAAGGGTCTGCCCGGGCGCTCGGAGCGTGAGGTCTATCTCTACGTGCAGACCCTCAACATGCCGCGGCAGGTCGAGCCGCAGGATCCCAAGCCGAGCCCGAACCGGCCGGAGAGGTCGCACCATCGATGCCCCGAGATCGAGCGCTCTCGCTGTATCGAGCCCTTGGAGCCCGGTGCCTACGAGGAACTTCGCGATCGCGAGCCGACCTATCAGGTCCACGCTTACCACGACACCGGCCGCGAGCTGAAGAGCGGCGGCCGGGTTTGGCGGGTGCTCCGGCCGCAGACCTCCTTCGGTTACTTCATGCATCACGAGGGTCCCCTCACCGGCTGGGGCCACGAGCTCGACGGTGCCAAGCAGATCGGCCCCGACTACTACCGCATCGAGGTCCCGAACGATGGCGCTCGCACCATCACCAACGTCATCGAAGCCTTCGAGGACGAGCGGCCGCGGCCGCGGGGCGGCACCGATGCGGAAGGTCGCCTCTCGGGCAGCGTTCACGCCGGCATCAACCGACCGTCGAGCTTCCGAGGCCTCGAGCTCGAGGGTGGCTCGAGCTTCGGCCTCGACCTGAGCTACCGGGTGGCGTCGCAGTTCGAGATCGAGCTCTTCTTGGGCCGTGATCGCATCGCCGACGAGGATCTCGACCACCTCGCCTTGAACGGCCGCTATCTGCTCGGCCCCGGTCCGGAGACCTTTTTCCTCTCGGCCGGTTTCGGCCGCTACGAAGTCGATGGCGAGGGCGACGAGGGCTTCCACCTCGGGGCCGGAGCGCGCTTCCCGCTGACCCCAAAGCTCGACTTCGAAACCAGCGCCAAGCTGCATCGAGTGTCGGTGGAAGACGACGACCTCGACTTCATCACCCTGCAGGCGGGGCTGCGTTTCGATCTCTTCTGACCATGACCACCGCCACCCGCATCGGCCGCTTGCACCTCACCGGCGCCACCGCCGACTCGCCCGCCCTGCGCCTCGCTGTGGCGCGCCAGCTCGGCGCCGCCGAGGTGCGCCCGCCAGCGCTGCCACCGGCGGCGATTCTGGTGGTGCGGCAGCTGCGGGACCCGGCTCCGGGAAAGCTCCAGGCCGACGCCTGGCGCCTTCCCGGGGACTGGGAGCGAGCCATCCGGGACTCGCTCTCGGAGCTGGTGGGCCGCGCCGCCTACCCTGCCGACGGGGTGGCCGACGACGACGCCGAGGCGGTCATCTTCCGCGACCCGGCCGAGCTCTGGGCCTGCCTGCTGCTCGATCGCTGCCATCGCCAGGCGACCTCGCGCTGGTGGTGGTCCCGCATGGCCATCGACCTCGAGCAGCCCTGGCCGGAGGCGATTGCGGCGCGCATCGAGCTGTTGCCGGCGATCTGCGATCACTTCCTTCGCCATCGTCAGCTCGAACCGTGGCGGGACCTGTTCACTCCCAAGATCGCCGCGGAGCTTCTGCCGGCCCTGGTCTCTCGCCTGCAGCTACCGGCCGAGCTCTTGCCGGCGACGACGGTGGCGCCGTCTCGGCTCGACGACCGACCCGGTGAGCCCCAGCAGAGCGCCGACGCCGTCCTGCGAGAGCGCCCGGGGCGCGACCTCCGGGAGCCACCCTCCGAAGCATCCGCCGCCAAGCCCCACCACGAGGCCTGCAGCGGCAGCAACGTTCCGAGCCCTCCGGCCGATCCCCTGCCGGAGCCCTGGTCGCCCTGGCTGCCGGCGGAAACCTCCTCCTGGGAACCACACCAACGAGCCCTTTTCGGCCTTTGCCGCCTGCAGGTCATGGCACCGCTGCGCTGCCACCAATCGCGATTCCGCGATCAAGCCCGTGCCTGGTGGCGGGCAGCCAACCGGCCACCCAGGGAGCGAAGCCGAGAGCGCAGCCAGAACCGACGTCGGAATCACAACGTCGAGAGCACCTATACCACCGGGGCACACCGTCCGCGAAAGGGCTCAGACCTGACACCCGCCGGGCCGACACCCAGCCCGTCGCCCTGGGAGGTCGAGCCGACGGACGGCATCGCCCCGGCGCAGGCAACGGATGCCCCGCGACCACGATCTGAAGATGAATTCGCGCAGCCCTCGCCAGGGACGCGGAGCGAAATCGAAGCGACGCTCGCGGCCGATGGCGAGGCCGGCGGGCACCCTCCGATCCGTTCCCGAGCGACCCGACGGCGGCCATCGGACTCACCCACGCGGAAGCCGGAGGCCTCGACCGAGGCGTCGCCGACCGAAGAGGTGACCTTCCTCCCAATCACAGGCAAGGCGATTCGCGCCGCGGCGCCAGAGAGCATCCAACTCGATCTCGAAGCCCTCGCCGCCGGCATCTCCACCGCCTACGCCGGATTGTTGTTCTTGCTCCGCCCCCTCGACGAGCTGGCGGCCGCAACTCCCGAGGTTCAGCGCTGCCTTTGGCAAGAGCTCACCGCCATCGGCCTGACCTCGATCGGCGAAGATTTCGCCGCCGATCCCCTTGCGAAAGCCCTCTCGGTTCTCGCTTGCCACCGCTTCGGATCGAATTTCTGGCCCCCGAGTGTCTCGGAATCGCCTCCGACGGCAACAAACCTTCTGGAAGCGGCTGGATCGAGCTCCAATGCCGCTGCCATCGCGGGATCGATGGACCTTCGGGCCCGCCGATGGGAAGGGGAGTCGGACTCCGCCTCACAACCGGCTCCTGCCCTTCGGCGGGCACGAAGGTCCATCGATTCATTCGCTTCCTTCTATAGATTACCTCATTCCTGGCACGCCGAGAGCGCTGCGCCGATCTGCTGGGCGAGGGCCGGCGGTCGCCTCTGTCTCTGGCGGGGGGAAGAGCTTCTGGCCGACGTGCCGACGAGGCCCCTCGACCAAGCCCGAAGCGAGCTCGGGCTCGCCGCTCAACCCTGCCGCCGACCGATGGCCAGCGCGCCGCGGCCGCGGCTCCCGCTCACCATTCCAGCGACCGCAGGCAGCGGCCTCGGGGGGAGCCTCGAGGGGTGGCTGGCGCGCGCCCTGCCGGCTCTTGAGGGCCGACTCCGCCGGGCCGGCGCCGAGTTGCTCGACCTGCTCACCACCCCCGGCCGACTGTTCGTCACCAGCAGCCACCTCGACCTCCTCTTCGACCTCGACGCCATCTCCCTGCCGGCCCGCCGCGCCGGCCTCGACCGCGACCCCGGCTGGTTGGCGCGCTGCGGTCGCGTCGTCCTGTTCCACTTTCGTTAGCAGAGGTTTTCCATGCCCACCACCGACCCCACGACCAGCTCCCCGCCGCCACCCGCAGAGCTCTCGCCCTCGCCGCCCACGGGCGAGGCCTTCGCCGCCTTGCCGCACAGCCCACAGAGCGCCTTCGTGCTCTCCCTCTACAGCGCCATCTTTCATCTTCTGGTGCACCTTCGACAGCTCGTGGCCGAGGCCGGTGAGGAGGCCGAGGACAGCCTCGCTCACCACCCCTTCCTCGCCGAATACCTCGCCGAGATGAGCCACTGGATGCCGGATGACCTGACCTGGGAGGAAGGACAGCGCTGGTGGCGCGACGAGGTCGCCCTCTGGGAGGCGGCCTGCGAGGAGCAGCTGCCCCTGACCCGCCTCGGGCTGAGCTTCGATCAGCGCTGCGCCGTGATGCTCACCGGCCTGGTCGAAGAGGACTCCCGCTTCGGTAGCCTGTTCCAGGAGCTCCAGGCCCCGCTGCCCCATCGCCGGCCGACGATCGAGGTGCTGGGCAGTCTGGCGCCGCAGGACCAGGACCTCGGTAGCGACCCCTGGGGTTTCTGCCAACCGCTGCTCTCGAGCGGACTGCTGGTCACCCTCGGCGACCAGGGCCCGCGCTCCGAATGGCCGCTGCAGGTTCCCGCCCTGTTGTGGGACGCGATGCGCGGCTCTTCGCCAGCGACGTTGGCACCTTGGGGACAACTGCAGAGTGCCGTCGAGGCCTTGCCACTCGAGCAACTGATCTTCGATCCCCTAGTGCTGACTCGGCTGAAGCGCCTACCGCGGCTACTGCTCGACGGGCAGCGCAATCTCGTCCTGCGGGCCGCACCGGGCATCGATGGCCTCGAGGTCTCGGCAGCCCTCGCCGGGGCCTTGGGCCGCGGACTGCTGCGCATCGATCCACGCCGCCTCGGCGAGAGCGACCACGCCCTGCTCGCCCCCCTCGCCACCCTCACCGGCTGCATCCCGGTGTTCTCCTTCGACCTCGGACCGGGGGAAACCGCCACTCCACCGCGGCTCGCCGGTTACGACGGTCCGCGAATCTGTCTCCTGGGGAGCGAGGGCGGCCTCGACGACGACGGCACCCTCACCCTCGAGCTGCCGACGCCCGGACCGGATCTGCGGCGACAGCACTGGCAAAGGGCTCTGGGCCGCCGACCGGTCGAGGACCTGCCGACCCTGGCTGCCAGCTTTTGCCTGGGCGGCGGCTTCATCCAGCGTATCGCCGACACCGCGGCCGGCCATGCCCAGCTCGACGGCCGAACGGCGGTGAGCCCCGAAGATGCCCGCCGCGCCGCCCGCGAGCTCAACCGCCAGTTGCTCGACAATCTCGCCACCGAGCTGCCGACGGAGGGTTCCTGGGATCGGCTGATCTGCACCCGCGCCACCCATCAACGGCTCACCGACCTCGAGCGCCGGTGCCGCCTGCGGGAGCGCCTCGAAGGCGAGTTGGGCGCCGCCTTCGGCCACGGCCCGGGGCGCGGCGTTCGCGCCCTCTTCACCGGCACCAGCGGCACCGGCAAGACGCTGGCGGTCAAGATTCTCGCCGCCGAGCTCGGCATGGACCTCTACCGCGTCGACCTGGCCTCGGTGATCAACAAGTACATCGGTGAAACGGAGAAGAATCTCCATCGGGTGCTCAGCCGAGCCGAGGCCCTCGACGTGGTCCTGCTCCTCGACGAGGGCGACGCCCTGCTCGCCGGCCGCACCGAAGTGAAGTCGGCCAACGACCGCTACGCCAACCTGGAGACCGACTTCTTGCTGCAGCGGCTGGAGAGCTATCAGGGCATCCTGGTGGTGACCACCAACCTGGGCGAAAACATCGATGCCGCCTTCCAGCGGCGCATGGACGTGGTGGTGCCCTTCGTCCCTCCGGAAGCCGGCGAGCGCGCCGCCATCCTCGACCTCCACCTGCCGCCCGAGCACCAGGTGGCGCCGGCGACCCTCGAGCGCCTCGCCGCCGGCTGCCGCTTGAGCGGCGGTCAACTGCGCAATGCCGCCCTCAGCGCCACCCTCCTCGCCCTCGACGAAGGCAGCGCCGTGGGCGACGACCATCTCGACCGGGCCTTCCGCGGCGAGTACCGCAAAGCCGGCGCCAGCTTTCCCCTCGCCAACTCCGAGCAGGCGACCGCCCCCAACTCCGGCGACGCCTTCGCCGCCGCCCTCGAAGGCCTCGGATGAGCTCTCTTCACCCGCCCAATCGCGGTGCCGTGGCCTCCCCGAGGCGGCCATGAAAACTGGCGCCCGACGCACCCGGCGATCACCGGCGAAGGACAAGCGCCCGACGTCCGCCCCGGGCGCGGCTCAGCGCACTCCACCGGCGGGCGCTGGAAGAGACACCTTCGGGCCCAAACCGGGTGGTCTGCAGAGCCGCGGCCCAACGCTCTCACTGCCCCGTGGGCAGGCCAAGGGCCTCGCCTTCGGGCGCCGCGGCGATCGCTGGGAGCGCGAGGCCGACGACGCTGCCGATCGCATCCTCGGCGGTACCGGCGTCGAGTCCATCACGCCCGTGTCGGCCCAGGCGCTGACGGTTCACGAATCGCTCGACGAGAGCGTCCAGGAACACTGTGGAAGCAGTCACTGCTCGGCAATTCAGGAGACGGCGACGGACAGCGTGCAGGAGATGGTCGACGCACCGCTGCAAGAGAGCGAGCCCCTGCAGGAAGCGCCTGTGCAAGGGGATGCGGCGCTCCAGGAGACGGCCGACGAGGCCAGTCTGCCGGCCCAGGAATCGAGCGACGACGAACCAGCCCAGGAAATGGCGGCGACGCAAGAAGCCGCCGGCGAAGGCCCGCTGCAGGAAAGCGGGGAAGCCACCCTGCAGGAGAGCACGACCGCCCAAGGGAGCGACAGCGAAGGGACCACCCAGGAACGCCCGGGAGCTCGCCGCCGCACCACCGTTCAACGCCACCGCAAGGCCGAGTTCGCGCGCCGCGCCATCGCGCAGCGCGGCACCGGAACGCCGCTGCCGAACGCCACCCGCGGCCCTCTCGAGGCCGGTTTCGGGACCGATCTCTCGGCGGTCCGAGTGCACCAGGACGCTTCCAGCCGGGAGCTCACCGGGCGCATGGGAGCCCGAGCCTTCACCCGCGGCAAGGACATCTACCTCGGCCCCGGCGAATCGGCGAAGGACCTTCGGCTGATGGCCCACGAGACCACCCATACCCTGCAGCAGGGAGCCGTGGCGCGACGACCGCCGGTCAGCGACCTCGGTGGCACCAGCGACGAGGTCAAGGTACCCGAGGGCAAAGCCAAGGCGCCCGAGAAACCGACCGGGCCCGATACCGACTCCTCCACCCCGGCAAGGGCGACGAAGCCTGCCCCAAAAACTGCTTCCAGGCCCTCCCCAGGCGCAGGCCGAAGCGCCACCGGACGAGGTTCTCGGGGCGCCGGTCGCCGACGAGCCGCCGCCGGTTCGGCCGCGGTCCGCTTCCAGGGCTCTCCCGCGGACCGCCTCGACCAGCTCGCCAAGCTCTCGCCGGTGCGGGCCCCCTTCGTCATCGCCGCCTTCCAGAAGAGCTCCGCAAAGGCCCTCGATGGGCGCCGTAAGGGCGAAGACAAACAGCGCCCCAAAGCCAACATCGTGCCACGCTCCCCCAAACTGCCGACCGGCCCGCCGGCACCGCCGACGGCCGACGAAAAGCGGCCGGCGAAGGACGATGTCCCGAGCCTGGCCGCCGATGGCAAGCTGCCCGATGCCCCCACCCCGCCGGCCCCCACCGGCAACGCGCCCGGGGTGCCGAATGCCGAGCGCAAGCAGCGCGATCTCGACGCCATCTCCGGCGAAGGCTCGTTCATGGAGCGCATCCTGTCCTGGGTCCGGCAATTCCTCGGCGACCTGCCGACCCGCGATCCCGGGGTCTACACCGATCCTGGACCGGCGCCGACGGTCGCCCTCACCGGCAAAGCGGACCTCGGCCAGATCGAGACCTTCCAGGCCTCCGGCAGCCGCCAGGTGGCCAAAGCCCAGACCAAGGCGGAGGACGACGCCGCCGCCGATTTCGGTGAGTTCGGCATCGAGCCGGCCAACGGCGACTCCTCCACCGAGCGCGCGGTTCCCGAATCGATCCACCGCATGGGCAGCGGCTGCGGTGCCGCCGAGGAACTTCCGGCGCTCGCCTTCGACCCGCCCCACGAAGCCGAGCTCGGCCAGCGGGTGCACGAGAAGATCGGTCCTCGCTGGCAGGCCCAGCAGACCAAGGTGCGCCGAGCCGAGCAGCGTCGCGACGCTCGCATCGCGCGTCAACGTCGCACCACCGACGATCTGATCGCCGGCGCCCATGCCGACAGCTACAAGGCCCAGGACGACGCCGCCAACGCGGCGCGCCAGGAAGTCGCCAAGTTGCGCGGCAAGTGGAGCGGCGAGAACCTCTCTCTGCAGACCGGTTTCGAGACCGACTCCACCGGCGCCGGCAACAGCATGCGCCAGAAGATCACCGGCAAGGTGACGCGCCAGGAAGGGCTGGTTGCCGGCCGCTACCAGATCCTCAAGACCACCGCCGAGGGCAAGAAGGCGAAGATCGAAGAAAAGGCGAAGGAAGAAAAACGCCAGGCCCGCAGCAAGTCGAAAAAGAAGTCGAAGAGCTGGTTCCGGCGCGGCCTCGACTGGGCGAAGAGCAAGTTCCGCGACTTGATGAACGCCGCGATGCGCAAGATCAAAGGTTGGTTCGACGATCTGCGCGCCTGGGCGAAGCGCAAGTTCGAGGAGCTCAAGACCTGGGCGGTAGGCAAGATCAACGAGGCGCGCAAGTGGGCCATCGACCGCCTCGAAGACCTGCGCGGCGACCTCAACGGCCTGGTGGATCGCTACCTCGGCGACTACCCGGTCCTCGCCCGCCGCTTCAAGGGCGCGATCAATTTCGGCGTCGACACCGCCCAACGGGGCGTCAACGCGGCGGCCGACAACCTGGAAGAAAACGTCGGCCGCTACATCGACTACCTGGCCAGCGAAGTCGACGACGCCCTGGTCGTCGCCGAGACCCTCACCGTGGGGGCCCTGCAGGCGGCTTGCGACCTCGGCGTGCTGGGATTCAACATGATCGGCTACCTGGTCGAGCAGGATCTCGATGCGCTGATCGTGCTGATTCGCGAGCTGCCCGAGCACCCGCCCCTCGGCGGCTCGATGATGAGCATCATCAAGGCCGCCCTCATCGGCTTTCTCGAAACCGTCCGCGACAAACCCGCGGACGAGAAAAAGCGCTACGTCGAAAAGACCCGCTGGCTGGTCATCTCACCCTCCTACTACGTGGGAGTGCTCGCCGGGGTGGTCAAGGGCCTGGTGTGGGACGGCTTGGTGGGTACGGTGCGCATCCTCTACGACCTGTTCGTGGAGCTGCCCGGCACCCTCAAGCAGATCTGGGACTTCTTCTACAAGATGGCCACCGACACGGAGGCCATCGAGCAGATCATCACCGCCGCCCGAGGGGTGCGCGCCGAGGTCGATGCCTTCTTCCAGAACCCGCGCGCCGCCGAGCAGATGGCGGCCTTTCTCAAGAAGTCTCCACAGCTCCTCGAAGCCTGGATCGCCAACTTGATGAAGGAAGGCCGCGAGTGGGCCTACCGCGCCGGCGCCTCCGCCGCCGACAAGCTCTTCGACTGGATCCTGAAGAGCAGCAAGTTCAAGATCGGCCTGGCCGTCGGCTCGGTGGTCGGCCAGATCATTTTCGAAGTCCTGCTCGCCTACTTCACGGCCGGCGCCGGCAGCGCCGTCAAGTGGGGTGGCAAGGCCCTGCAGGTCGCCGCCAAGGGCCTCAAGCTGCTGGTTTCCGGTGTGCGCCGCGGCGGCGGCCTGATTCTCAAGGCCCTGGGGGCCCTGCGCAAAGTCGCCCGCGCCGGACTCACCCTGGCGAAGAAGCTCGGCGGCGGCATGAAGAAGATCTTCGGCAAAGCCCGCAAGCTCCTCGACAAGGTCTTCGACTGGTTCAAGCGCCAGTTCGCCCGTTTCAAGAAGAAAAAGAAGAAGCCGAAGCAGCTCGGCGACGGCGATGGCGGGGATCGCGGCGTCTTCGCGGCCTACAAGCTGCGCGTCAAAACCGCCCTCAAGCCCTACAGCGTCAAGGGCATCGCTCGCCGCGGCCTGCGCTCGATCCTCAACGCTCAGCGCACCGGAGCCGCTCGCCGAGTGGTGCGCAGGACCTTCATCAAGGAGGTCAGCCAGGAACGCTACCGCTCTTATGCGGTGGTCAAATTCTCGAAGCTGCCACGCAAGGTGGCGACGGTGAAGAAGCAGCGTTCGGACCGCATCTTCGACCAGTTCAAGCGCACCGTGAAGGCCGAGCTCGTGCCGTACAAGCGGAAACCGCCGGTGAATCGGGCCGGTGGCATCGCCCTCGGTGATCTCAACGACATTCTCCGTCGCAACAGCAGGCAACCGCGCTTCGCAACCGCAATTCAGCGCGCCTACGTCAAGAAGATCGCGCGCCAGCGATATCGCGCCTACGCCCTGACCCGGGACCCGCGCCAAAACCGCAAAGTCGACGACGTACGGCGCATGCCGACGGGAATCGGGCGCAGTGCCGCCATTCCATTCACCTGGTTCAAACCGACCAATCTCTACCAATCACTGACCCTGAATCCCCGTTCTGCCACCAGCACGCGGTACTGGACGACGGTTCCACCGATCCATCCCAGTCCACTGCCGGTCGTCGGCGCCCACCGCGTGCAGAACACCAGGTCACGACAGAACAACCCAAGATCGGCGTTCTTCGGGAGGCCCTTCCTGACGCTCGGCATCAACCCCATCAATCTTCCCCGTCATGGAAAGAAGATGCGGTTACGCCGCTCACCCCACACCCGCAGACTGAGCGCTGCCCTGCGCCGATTCCTTCGTTCGGCTTACCGAGCACCGCTTGCCCAACTGCAGATAGATCACGTCCAGGACCTTGCTTGGGGAGGCCACGATCGCCTCGACAATCTGTTCCCGCTGCTGGCCGCCCACAACCGCAGCACCCAAGCAAGCATCAACAATCAACGCGTCGAGCACCAGCACAACAACCGCCCGCGAACGGTTCTGGCCAACACGCTGCTGGGACGATGGTTCAGGATTCGGAGGATCGCGCCACCGTGACGAATCAAGATCTGTTCGACGCCATCCACCGCAACGACCTCCGATCGCTGACCTCCGCCCTTGCTGGCAGTGCCAAGGTCGACGGGCGCGATGGCAGCAATCGGACGCCCCTTTATCGAGTTGCCGAGGAAGGTCCCGAGCAAGCGGCCGAGATGGCCCAGCAGCTCCTCGATGCCGGCGCTCGAATCGACCTCAAACCGACAGCCAAGGCATGGTCCGCCCTGCATCACGCGGCCTATCATGGTGATCGAGCCTTGGCCGCAGTGCTGCTCGAAGCCGGTGCCCAGGCCGGCGACCAGGAGAACGGCGACCGCTGGGCTCCCCTCCATCTCGCCATCAACGGCGAGGTCGTCACCCTCTTGCTGGCTGCCGGAGCCGACCCTGAGGCCACCGATCGCGCGGGCAGCACTCCATTGCTCGCCGCCGTCGTCCAGCAGGCGAACGTCCGGGCGAGTGAAGACGTGCGGAGCCGCGTCCAGGCTCTCCTCGAAGCCGGCTGTCGGCTCGAGGTGAGGGATCGGGACGACAACACGCCGCTTCTCCGCGCCGTCAAACTTCCGGTTCCCGAAGCCCTCGACCTTCTGATCGCTGCCGGAGCCGATGTCCAAGCCGGGGACTTTTTCTCCGGCAGCGCTCTCCACGCGGCCGCCGCCGGCGACCATGCCTGGGCGATTCGAGCCCTCGCCGGAGGAGGCGCTGCCATCGACTCCCAGGAAATCGAAAACCGCCTCACTCCCCTCGCCCTCGCCGCCGTCCTCGGCCGCGTTCGCGCCGTCCGAGCCCTGCTCGCCCACGGCGCCGATCCCACTATTCCCGACCAGCAGGGCAAGACCGCCATGGACCACGCCCGCTCGGACGAGATCCGTGGCCTGCTGGAGGCGGCCCCCGAGCCGGCCGAGGAGCCTTGACAATGAGCCTGCTCGAGAAAACCCCGCTGCCGAACTCCTTCGCCGACTTTCGCGGCCGCCACGCGGGCGCCTCCATCGTCGTCTGCGGCTGCGGCCGCTCGCTCCTCGACCTGCCGGAGAAGCCCGGCGTTCTCACCCTCGGCGTCAACGACGTCGGTCGACACTTCACCCCTGACTACCTGGTGGTGCTCAATCCTCCCCGCCAGTTCTCCGAGGGTCGCTACCGCTGGGTGCTCGAAAGCGCCGCTCAGGCGGTTTTCAGCCAGCTCGACGTCGCTCACCCGAAGCGGGTGGCCTTTCACCTCGGTCGCCGCGGTGGAGTCGCCGTCGAAGAGCCGGACCGAGTGCCCTACACGCGCAACTCCCCATACGTCGCCGCCTGCATCGCGGCCCACCTGGGGGCGGCACGCATCGGCCTGATCGGGGTCGATTTCACCGATCACCACTTCTTCGGCGACACCGGTCGCCACGAGCTGGCGCGCGAGGTCAGCGTGATCGACCGCCAGTACGGCCGCCTCGCCGAGCACCTCGCGCAGGGCGGCGTCGAGCTGGTCAACCTGTCGTCCGAGAGCCGCCTCGCCAGTCTTCCCAAGATCCCCCTGAAGGAGTTCCTCGCCCGCCCGCCGGCGAGACCCCGGGCGGTCTCCTGGAAACCCCTGATCGCGATCGAAAACCGCCGTTCCGGGGTGGTCGGCAAGTGCCTCCAGGCGGCGGCCGAGGGGGCTCGCCGGCGCGGCTTTCGGGTGACCCGCAACCTCGCCGCGGTGCGCTATCGCCCGGACGTGGTCTCGGTGGTCTGGAACGGCCGCCGGCACCGCTCGAAGGGCCCCACCCTCTTTCTCGAGCACGGTTGGCTGCCGCGCGCCGCGGTCCAGGTGAGCCACCGAGGGATCAACGCCAGCTCGCACCATGGTCCGTTCACCTGGAGCGGCCAGGTCCTCGGGCGCGACGAGCAGGCCGAGCTCGACCAACATCTGGCGACCCTGCGCGCCGAGTGTCGCCCGAAGAAACTGCGGGGCAAGCTGCCCAAAGGCTTCTATCTGGTGCCTCTGCAGATCGAGGGGGATACCAATCTGGTGCGCCATGCACCCGCCGAGCTGCGCCGCATGCAGGGTCTAATCGACACCATCGCTCGCGCCGCGCCGCCCTTGCCGGTGGTCTTCAAGCAGCATCCGGCGGATGCCCGCAAGAGCAACAGCCGGCATCTTCGGCTACGGCTGCGGCGACGCCAGGACTTGCTGTTCGCCCACGCCCGCGGCAGCGTCCACGACCTGCTCGCCAGCGGCCGCTGCCGAGGCATCCTGTCGATCAACAGCAACGTCGTCCACGACGGCCTACTGTGGGACGTGCCGGCGGCGGTGCTCGGCGACAACCTCTGGCCGATGGCCGGCGATTCGCCCTTTCATTGCGGCCTGCCGAAGGACTGGGGGGCCTTCGATCACAGCCTCGAAGACACCGATCGGCGCGCCTGTCGAGCAGCCTACGCTCACTTTCTGATGACCCGCCAGTGGACGGTGGCGGAGCTCACCCTCGGCCAGCGCCTCGCTGCCGCCGTCGAGACCTTGAAACCCAAGCCTCGGCGGCTGGCTGGCAATCGCCGACCCGGGCGCAGCGCTCCGGCCCAGCGACCGGTGCCGCGGATCAATGTCGTGGCGGTCAACCGTGGCTGGTTGTTCGAAGACCTCAAGCAGCACTTCGCCAGCCACCACCGCGACGACCTCCGGATCCACACCTCGGACCGTCCCTGGCCAAGCGCCGACGCCTGGATCTTCCTGCGCGCCCAGGAGGCGGCGACCACCCCCAACCCGGCACGCACCGTGGTCCAGCTCCATGACCTCTTCGAAGACCGCCTCTACGATCCCGGCCACAGGCGCCGGCGCGCCCTCGAGCGCTCCGCCGGCTGGGTCCTCACCCATCCCGAGCAACGCCGGCTGCTGAGCGATCACGGCCTCCTGACAGAGGGCCAACGGGTGCTTCTTCGGCCCCTCGGGGCACACCGTGACTTCCGCCTCCGGGAGTCCCTGGGCGACCACTTCACGGTCGGCTGGTGTGGGCGGCCGGTGGAGCGCGACGGCGTCGACCTGAAGCGCTGCGCCTGGCTGGTGGACTGCCTGCGGCAGGCCCACCGGCAGATTCCCGGCCTGCGAGCGCTGTTGATCGGAGAACGCCTCGAGGCGGTCACGGCGGCTCTCGACGAGCACGGAGTGCCCTACGATTACCACCATCGCCGGGGAACTCCCTTCGGGCGTTATCCAGAGCTCTACCGGCAGCTCGATGTCCTGCTGGTGACGTCGCGCTTGGCGGCCGGCCCGAACTCCCTCTTCGAAGCTTTGGCGAGTGGTGTGCCGGTGGTCTCGACCGCCGCCGGCTGGTCGCCCCGCCTGCTGCAGCCGGAGGTCAACGGCGCCCTCGTCGAGTCACCGGCGGAGATGTCCGCCGCCATCGCCCGCATCGCCAACCAGCGAGAGCAATGGTTCGAACGACGGCAGGCGATACGCGACTCCCTCGGCGGCTACTCCTTGGGTGGCTGGATCGACGCCAACCTCGACCTCGCTCGGAGCCTGCTCTAAGTCGGCCGCAATCTGGCGAGCAACGGAATCGCCGCGATCTTCTTCTCGGTGAGGGTCTCCCACTGCAAACTAGCGGGGCGGCGATGGTCGCCGCCACAGGCGATCACGCGCTCGGGGGTCACGATCAGGTCGAGGGGAACGTCGTGGGAGGACATCGGGATTTCGCCGGCATCCACCACCTGCTCTTCGTGAACGGTGGTGACAATGCGAGTCTGCGCCCCGATCATGCCCGCCGCCGAGGCGAGGGCGAACTCGAGATCGCTGAATCCGCCGCCCTTGCCCAGGCGCCCGCCACCCTCGTCGACGGCGACGCAACCGGTGACCACCAGATCCACCGGCCGCATCGCCTCGAGGGGAACGGTGATCGCCGAAGCGCTCGCCCCCTTGATCGAGGAAGCCTGCCGAGGCGTGCCCTCGAGGGCCTCCGGATCGAGCACGAAGAAGGGATTCTCCTGGGCCAGCCGGGGCACCGCCATGAACAGCAGCTTGCCGTCCTCGAGGGCTCGCTGGCGCACCGGCCACTGCGGACTGTCGGGGTTGGCCTTGACCGTCTCGGCGGCCTGCCAGGGTTCGCTGTCGCGCAGCCGCTCGGCGGCCTTCTCGGCGCCGACGAAGTTGGGAATCCGGCCCAAGGGGCCCGGGAAGCGACGGATTCCGGCGATGTCGAGGCGGCGCCACACGCGACGCCGCAGAGCCGCCTTGCGCTCGAGCAGCGCGGCGGGGCCGCCGGCATCATGGTCATGGAATCGAGGCATGATCGGAGTGGTCCGAAGGGTTCAGAGGCCGGCTGGCGAGGGCTCGTGAGCTCCGCCATGGCGGGCAAAAAAACATCAGCGCGAAACGGCGACAGATCCGTGATATAATAACCACCCGAGCGGACCGGCAGAGCGCCCTAGCGCCGCCGCCCCAAAATGACCGCCCGGATCCCCCAAAAGCGGACCCTCAATGCGGCCGCCCGCTTTCCAAAGCAACGAGGCGACAGGACTCGACGAATCCAGCCGAAGTGCAGACGGCCGCCCCGAGACGGAGACAATGTGACTCGAAGAATGCTCATCAATGCGCAACGACCTGAAGAATTGCGCATCGCAGTCGTCAACGACGACACCCTGGAGAACTACCAGGTCCAGGTCGCCGAGCGCGGCCTGACCCGCGGCAACATCTACCGTGGCGTCATCGCCAGCATCCAGCCCAGCCTGAACGCCGCCTTCATCGACTACGGCGCCGAGCGCCACGGCTTTCTCGCCATCCAGGATGTCGTGCCGGAGGCCTACTACCGCACGCCGGAAGGCAAAGGCCGCCCCAAAATCGAAGAAGTCCTCGACCGCGGCAAGCCGATCGTGGTGCAGGTGACGCGCGAGCCGGAAGGCCAGAAGGGCGCCGCCCTGACCACCAATCTCAGCCTCGCCGGTCGCTACCTGGTGCTCACCCCCTTCGACGACACCCGCGGCATCTCGCGCAAGGTGGAGGACGAGGACACCCGCAAGAAGCTGCGCCAGATCGTCGGCAAGCTCAAGATTCCCGCCGGCTGCGGCGTGATCGTGCGCACCAACGCTCTCGACCAGAACAAGACCGCCCTCAACCGCGACTTCTCCGCCCTGTCGCGGCTGTGGAAGCGCATTCAGACGGAAGCTCGCGAAGGCGGCCGCCGCAAGCAGCAGGCCAAGCTGCTCTACAGCGATCAGGACATCGTCGTCCAGGCGCTGCGCGACTACCTCGATTCCTCGATCCAGGAGGTGCTGGTCGACGACGATGCGGTCAACGCCAAGGCCGAGAAATACATGAAGGCCTTCATGCCGCGCAGCAAGACGCAGCTGATTCGCTATCAGGAGCGCGCTCCGCTGTTCTCCGGCTACAAGCTGGAGCGGCAGATCGACCGCATCTACGACCGCATCGTCGAGCTGCAGAGCGGCGGCTCGATCGTCATCGACCGCACCGAGGCTCTGACCGCCATCGATGTCAACTCGGGCCGCTCGACACGCGCCGGCAGCCAGGAAGAGACGGCGCTGCACACCAATGTCGAGGCCGCTGCCGAAGTCGCGCGGCAGTTGCGCTTGCGCGATATCGGAGGCCTGCTGGTGGTCGATTTCATCGACATGCGCTCGATACGCAACCAGAAGAAGGTCGAGAAGGCGCTGCGTGATGCCATGAAGCCGGACAAGGCGCGCACCGCCGTCAGCCGCATCAGCCGCAATGGCCTGCTGGAGATCAACCGCCAGCGCATCCACCAGGCCCTCGACATGCGGACCCATCGCTCCTGTCCGACCTGCGACGGCACGGGCCGCATCGCCAGCCCCGAGATGGTCGGTCTCAACCTGCTGCGACGCATCGAGGCCCGAGCCGCCTCGGGCCCCCTGAAGAAGGTTCGCATCGCGCTCCATCCGGAGCTCGCCGATGCCTTTCAAAACGATCGCCGGCTGCAAATCGCCGACATCGAAAGGGAGTTCGAGCTGCAGGTCGAGGTGATCGCCGCCAGCCACCTGCACCGTCACGAGCAGGAAGTCGAGTGGATGCAGCGCGACGCCCCGAGCGTCGACCAGCGACCGAAGGTCGAACGGCAACCCCGGGTGACTTCGACGGAGGTCACCGAGGCGCCGACCAAGAAGCCGCGGCGGCGCCGCCGCCGGTCGCGACGGGGCGGCAGCGACGAGGCACCGGCCGTCGAAGCCAGCACCGAGGAGAGCGCCGCGACCGCCGCCGAGGAGGCCGCCCCGCGCGGCTCGCGCCGGCGAGGCCGGCGCAAGGAGCCGGCCCAGAAGGACGCGGCCCCAGCGCCCACGGACGCTGCTTCGGCCGACTCGGAAGCGGCTCCGAAGCCGGCGCGACGTAGCCGGCGCAAGGGAGTACAGCCGGCGCCGCCGAGTGACTCAGTGGAGAACCTCGAAGAGAACGACTCCCAGATCGCCGTGCTCGGCCTGGGCGGCGAAGACGGTGCAGAGCCGGCCAACCGAGGCCGACGGCGCCGCAGCCGCCGCCGTACCGCCAAGCCGGCGGCGAGTGACGAACCGGCCGCCCCGGCGGCCGAGCCGACCGACCTGCCGCCGGGTCTCGAGGAGCCGGCAGACTCTCAGATCGCGATCTTGGGCTACGCCAAGCCCGGCGAAGATCCGCTGACCAACGGCAAGCCCGCCGCCGCCAAGCCGCGTCGGCGCCGCGGGTCCCGCCGCGGTGGCGGAGGCAAGGCCAACGGCAACCTGTCCGCCGGCGGCAACTCGGACGCACCACCACCCCGGCGGCGACCGCGCCGGCGGCGGCGACCGCCATCGGGCGGGGGAACCAGCCCGTCGTCCGGCGCTCCCGGCAATACCGACTAGCGAGCTGCAGCTAGCAGGCTGCTGAAAAAGTCCGCTTCGCGATTTTTTCCAGCGCTGCTAGCTGTTTGTTCCGAGAGGGGCTGAGCGCCCCTGACTGCGCGTCCCGCTCCAGCCCAAGAAGCGCGGTTCTTGGGCCTCCTCTCCCGTCGCGGCGGCCTTGCCGCCGCCGGGCCCGCCCGGGCCCCGGCGCAGTTTGCCGATGTGTTTTTCAGCACCCAGCAAGCGGGCTGCGACAATCCGTTGACGAGGGGCCACTCGCCAGGTGGGCCCACGGTTCGTGGCGGGGTCGGGAGGG
>JBCCHV010000039.1 GCA_039028635.1 Acidobacteriota bacterium | reverse complement strand
TCAATGGTTTGGGTCGCACCTTCATTGTAACAACGGACTCAGAAACCAGGCCTTCTTGCCTCTACCCTCCCAGTTTGTGGGACAGCAGTGGCCTTTAGCCCCCCTGCTAACTCTGAGCGTCGGCCTCCGCGAAGGGGTCGGCCTTGGCGCGGGTGATGATGCGCACCGGTCGGTCCGAGCGTACGTAATTGAAGCCCCAGGAGAGCACTACCGCTAGCCGGTTGCGGAATCCCACCAAGTAGTAGAGATGGAGCCCGAGCCAGGCCAGCCAGCCGATGAAGCCGGTGAGCCTGAGGCGCCCGGTCTGGGCGACGGCGGCGTTGCGTCCGATCACCGCCATCGTGCCCTTGTCGTGATACCTGAAAGGCTTCGGCAGGGGGCGATTGCGAATCTGAGCGAGCAGCCGCCGGGCGACGTAGCGACCGGCCTGCATGGCCGGTGGGCTCAGCATCGGGAGCTCCTGGCCGTCTTCCAACACCGAGGCGAGGTCACCGATGGCGAAGACGTCGTCGCGCCCGTCGAGGCGCAGGAAGGCGTCGACCGACAGGCGTCGGCTGCGGCTGCGCTCCGCCGCCACCTCCTCGGCCAGGTCGGTGGGGCGAACGCCAGCCGCCCACACCAGGGTGCGCGAGGCGATGGATTCGCCGGTCGAAAGGGTGACGCTGTTGTCGTCCGCATCCTCGACCCGCACGCCGGTGCGCACTTCGACCTCGAGCCGGCGCAGGACCTTCTCGGCATAGGCACCGAGGCGGGGGGCGAACGGTGGCAGCAGGCGCTCCGCGGCCTCCACCAGGACGATGCGTGGCCGATAGTCTGCGAGCTCCGGGTACTCGGCTCGCAGGATCAGGCGGAAGAGCTCCGCCAGGGCGCCGGCGTACTCGACGCCGGTTGGACCGCCGCCCACGATGACGAAGGTCAGCCAGCGCTGGATGTCGTCGGCATCGCGCGAGCGGCTGGCCTTGTCGAGGCAGGTGAGGATGTGATTCCGCAGTTGCAGAGCCTCGTCGAGATCTTTCAGCCCGATGGACTGACGGGCGATCTCGCGATTGCCGAAGAAGTTCGACTCGCTGCCGGCGGCGAGCACCAGGTAGTCGTAGGGCAGCTGGTCGCCGCCGGTGGTGGTCACCCGCTGCCGGTCGAGGTCGATGTCACTCACCTGAGAGCGCCGGAAGCGAACGTTGGGAGAGCCACGGAACATCTTGCGCAGCGGATAGGCGATGTCCGAGGGATTGAGCAGGGAGCTCGCCACCTGGTAGAGGAGGGGCGTGAACAGGTGGTAGTTGTTGCGGTCCACCAGCAGCACGTCGACCTCGCGGCCATCGAGTTTCTTCGCACACTGCAGGCCGCCGAAGCCGCCTCCGATGATCACGACCTTGGGCTTTGTCATGGTTTCCTCACGGCGTCCCCGATGGGCGACGATAGACATCGGAAGTCTTCCACAGTCGACGCCGAAAGGGGAGAGCAAGCCTGCTAGAGTTTCTTCCATGGCCGCGGGGCGCACTCCCTGGATCTTCGCCCTGCTGGCGGCGCTGCTGGTTTCCTGGCTGGCGGCCCTCTCACTGTCGCGCCTCGACATCGCCACTGGAATCGTCGATCTGCTGCCGGAAGGTCGATCGGCGGCCGATGACTACCGCACCTTTCTCGCCGAGTTCGGTGGCCTCGAGCAGGTCTTCGTCATCGTCACCGTCGACGGAGCCGACGAAGAGCTGCTGGTCGAGGCGGCGGTCGTGCTGGCGGACGAGCTCGAGGCGACCGCCGCGGTCGACCTCGCCCAAGGGGCCCTGAGCGCCGAAGACCTGGACCTCTTGCGCCGGGAAATCCTGCCCCGGGCACCGTTGACGGCGCCTCGGGAGGTGGTCGCCGAACGGCTCGACCCCGCATCCATCGCGCCGAGAATCGCCGAGCTGCGTCGTCGATTGCGTTCGCCGGCGGGGTCCTTCGCGGCGACTCTGGCGGTCGCCGATCCGCTCGGCTTCGCCACCGCTCTGCTGCCTTCCGGACCACACCTGGTCGATCCGGTGACCGGTGGCTTCTTGTCCCGAGACGGCGGCGCCGCGCTGGTCATCGTCACGCCCGCCGGAGGTCCGGATGAAGGGGCCGTCGGGCGCGCCCTGCTGGCGGCCCTCGAAACGGCACGGTCGGCGACGGAGCGAGGTCTGGGCGTCGAGGTCGCCCTGCAGGCGGTTGGCGGGCCCCTCTATGCCGCCCAGGACGAAGCCCTCTTCCGGCGCAACCTCGGGCGCACCCTGGGGGCTTCGGGAGTCGGCGTAGCGTTGCTTCTGCTGCTCTACTTTCGTGGCCCCTCGGCACCCGTGGCGGTGCTCCTGTCGGTCGCCGTCGGGGTCCTCTGGACTGCCGGCTGGGCGGTGCTGCGGGGAGCTCCCTTGAGCGCCCTCTCGGTCTCCTTCGCAGCCATTCTGCTCGGCCTGGGGGTCGACTACGGCATTCATGTCACCTCGCGCTATCGCCACCTTCGGCTCGGCGGCCTCGACCCGGGCAGCGCCATGCTCACCGCCTGGCGCGAGACGGGGGCCGCCATTCTCACTTCGGCGCTCACCACCGTGGGCGCCTTCGCCGCCCTGGCGCAGGGCCACTTCCCGCCGGTCCAGGAGCTCGGCTTCCTGGTGATGGCCGGCATCGCTGCCATCCTCGCGGCATCGATGGCGGTCGGCGGGAGCTTTTTGGTGTTGACTGCGGGCTCCCGTGCCCTTGGTCCCGAGGGAGCCCTCTGGCGGGCCTTGGGGGGACTCTCGGTGCTGGCGGTGACCCTGGGGCAGCGCTATCGCCGCTCGGTGGTGGCGCTGGCGATCCTGGCGTCCCTGGCGTCGCTGGCGATGATCGGAAATCTCCGCTTCAGCGGCGACCTGCGGGCCTTGCGACCGGCCGACCATCCGGCGCTGGCCGCCGAGCAGGCTCTCATCGCGGGATTCGCCCTTGGTCTGGATCGCTCGACGGCGATCGTGACGGCGGCCGATTTCCCCGCCGCCCTCGCCCTCGCCGGCGCCGTCGAGGAGGAGCTGATTTCCTGGGGAGCCGAGGTCACCTCGCCGGCCCGTGGCCTTGCCGAAGTCCCTGGCCGGCGCGACCAGCTCGCCGGGGAACCGGCGGCGGCGGCGGCCCGGGAGCTGCGCTCGGCGTTACTTTCCCAGGGGCTGGCCGAGGCGGCCTTCGATCGCCCTCTGGCGGTGCTCGACGAGCTCGCCGCGGGGACCGGTCCGCCAGCATTGGAGCCGGCGGCCCTGCCGCCGACACTGCAGCGCCAGATTCGCTCTGAGGGCGACGCCACGCGGCTGGCGATCTCCTTCGCCATGCCCTTGGGGGCCTGGCCCGAAGGGCCGCCCGGCGAAGTCCTCGATCGCCTCGAGGCGATCGATCCCGCCATTGCGGTGGCCTCGATTCCGCGCCTCGGAAGTGAGATCAAGCAGTTACTGGCGGACGATCTCCGCACCCTCGGGGGTTGGTCTCTGGCGGTGGTCGTCCTCTGCGTGCTGCTGTCCTTCCGAGGCCGCCCGCGATCGACTCTGCTGGCGCTGGTGCCGGTGGGCTGTGGCGTCCTCTGGACCCTCGGCCTGGGGGCCGCCTTCGGTCTCGTCATCGATCCCTTTTCGCTGCTGGTGGCGCCCCTGCTGCTCGGTATCGGCATCGACGACGGCCTACACGCGGTGCACGGCCGGCGGCGGTACGGCAGCCTCGGTGATGCGGTTTCGGTGGCCGGCCGGGCGATGTGCCTCACCACCTTCACCACCGCCCTGGGATTCGGCAGCCTCGCGCTGTCGCGGGTGCCCGCGCTGCGCAACGGCGGCTTGCTGGTGGCGATCGGCACGCTCCTCTGCCTGCTGGCGACGCTGGTTCTGCTGCCGGCCTGCGAGCGGCGCGAGTAGAATCCGCCGGTGTCCCCCGTTGACCCCCGTAGTCCTCGTCCGGGAGCTCCTCCCCACGCTCCCGAGCTCGGCTTCCTGGGCCGTCTGCTCGGGCCCCTCAAGGTCACCGGCGTGTTCTGGTTCAAGCTCCACGCTTTCGGTGCGCGGCGCGTGCCGGACTGGGCAAAAGGCCCGGTGATTCAGGTCGCGGCGTGGGTCGCCTGGGCCCTCCTGTGGCGCATCCCGGCGGCGATCGGCAACAACCTGGAGGTGGCCCTCGGGCCCTGCGGCTTCTGGCAGCGGCAGCGGCGCATCGTGAGCACCCTGCGGCAGTTCGCCTGGTGCATGACCGAGCGCTACGAGCGCCTCGAAGGGGCGAGCTTCGAGGTCGATCAGCTACGGCCCGAGGGCTGGGACCAGGTCCTGGCGCAGCCCGATGGCTGGATTTTCCTGACCGCCCACATCGGCAGCTGGGAAGTGGGCTCGGCGGTGCCGACGGATCGAGACGGCCTGGCGGTCCACGTGGTCCGCGAGGAGGAGATGGATCCCAAGGCGCAGGCCTACATGGCGGGCATGATTCGGGAGCGGATGGGCGCCGGTTACCACACCCATTTCGCCTCGGGAGCGGACCCTCGACTCGGGATCACGCTGCTCGAGGCGCTCCGCCGCGGCGAGATCGTTGCCTTGCAAGGAGATCGTCCCCGCGTCGGAGGCAAGATCGTCGAGGGAAACCTCTTCGGGCGCCCCTATCTCTTTCCAGCGGGACCGATGGCCCTCGCCCGCAGCGCTGGCGCTCCGGTTCTACCGGTGTTCGTGTTGCGTCTCGGGCGGCGCCACTACCAGGTGATCACCGGGGATCCGATCGAGGTCCCTCGCTCCAAAGATCGTCAGGCCGATCTCGAGGCCGCCGTGGCCAGAGCGGCAGCGGCGATGGAGGAGGTCATCGGGCAGTATCCACACCAGTGGTTCTGCCTGCGGGATCTGTGGCCCGATATCGGCTGAAGGCCGGCGGCCAGCGCCACGGGAGAGGAGGCCCAAGAACCGCGCTTCTTGGGCCGGCCCAGTACGCGCAGGCAGAGGCGTGTAGCCCCTCTCGGAAAAGCCGCTAGCAGGTTGCTGAAAAATTTCAGGTTCGAGGACTTCCGGCCCGCGTGGGACCCCGAGTCCAGCGGGCGAGGCAGCGCCGAGGGCGCCGAGGACGGGGGTGAAGGCGCGCGACATGCGCGCGCGCCTGAGGGGGGCGCCTTTTAGCCCCCCTGAAATAGACAGCAGGCGCTGAATAAGCCGCCACGCGGCTTTTTCAGCAGCCTGCTAGCGACTGGCGGAGATCGGCCGCCGCTCGAGCAGGTTGTCGGTCGTCTCGCCCGTCGGCACCGGGTTGTCGCAGTCGATGATCTCGGTGCCCAGGGGTGCGGCGCCGTCGCCATCGTCCACCGCCGCGAAGTCCAGGTTGCCCCAGTCATCGAAGTCCGATAGCACGGTGAGGATACCGCCGCAGTTGGTCACCTGGTTGGAGTCGTCATCGTTGATGTCGACGGTCACCGACGGCTCCTCGGTGTTGTCGCCGTCCCAGTCCCACCAGTTGTTGCCGCAGGTGCCAAGGCTCTCGTTGAGGTCGTTCTCGTCGAGGGTGATGCGGTCCCCGAGGGAGAGGTTGAGCACCAGGTTGCCGATCGGCGTGCAGATGTCGTCGACGCCATCGAACTGGAAGCGATAGTTCATCACCGAGTTGTAATTCGGCTTGTGGTTGCAGTTGGTGTCGCCGCCGTGACGCAGGCCCAGGTTGTGGCCGATCTCGTGCATCATCGTGTGCGAGACGTTGCGCAGGGTGCCGAAGCAGTACATCGAGACGATGAAGTCGTCGCCGCCGATCTCTCCGTTGCCGGAAGAGCTGCTGTTGGTGTTGAAGCGGTGGGGCAGGATCCCGTAGTGGAAGTAGCCCTCGCGGTTGGCCGCGAAGTGGATCGCCTTGTGGTTCTGGAACTCGGCACCGTTCGAGTTGCCAACCAGAACGCCATCGGCGTCGTTGATCAGGTTGCCGCCGGTGAAGACGCCTCCCTGGCCGAAATCGGCGATCAGGTCGACGCCGGTGCTGCCGTCCGGGTTGGTGGCCTCGCCGTCGGCGTAGGCGGCGGCAAGCTTGTCGATGATCGGCACCGATGGACGATGGGAGTGGGCGCCGCAGATGCCGGGATCGAGGTTGTCGTCGAACCAGTCGAACTCCACCAGCAGGCTCTTGCGCACCGGATTGGTACCCATCGCCGGTAGGTCGAGGCCGGCCAGCGTCCCGAGGACTTCGTCACCGTCGTCGATGCCATCGCCGTCGGTGTCGGCGACGTCGGGATCGCTGCCGGTGCGGGTCGGCCCCTGGAACAGGCCATCGTTGGTCTCGAAGCAATCGAGCAGGCGATCGTTGTCCCGGTCGCCCTCGCACTCGGGATCCGAGACCGAGCTCGACCAGGCGAGGACGTCGCCGGACTCGAAGCCGTCGCGGAAAATCAGGGCGCCGAGATTGGCCACCTTGACGACCTCCAGAGCGGTGACGAAGAAGCTCGAGACCTTGGGACCGAAGACCTCGGAGCGCAACAAGAAGCGGTGCTCCCGGCCGTCGGCAAAAGGCGTGAGGTCGATGCGAACGTCCCGGAAGCCGCTGTAGCCGGCGCTGCCCTCAGCGAGGTGGAAGACCTCGCGACCGTCGATCTCGAGGCTCAGGTAATCGCGTCCATTGCCGCTCATCACCGGGTGAGAAATGCGCATCTGGAGCTCGACACCGGCGGCATCGGGAACCATGATCAGACGTTCCAGGGTGCTCTGGTCGACGCCCTTGACGCCGCCGAACCAGGCGAATACATCGACGCCTGCCGGTAGGACGGCGGAGCCCGTGCCGCAGGTCGCCACAGTGCACAGCACGCCGCCGAAGCGACTCGACGAGGAGTCATAGTCGGCTGGTGCGAGATGGCCTGTGGCGGCCGCCGCGGGGATCGCGGCCAACAAGAAAGTGAGCGTGAGCAGCGGAGCACGGAGGGGCGTCGGAATGCTCATGAATAGCAGGCTAGCACCTTCGTCGGCGCCGTATTTGTCCGGGATTGCTCACGATTCGGGCGTCCCGATCGTCCCGGGACGCCGCACCTAGCTAGCGGTGCAGGTGAGGTCCGGAGCGGGTTCGTGGGGACCCGAGGGCCGGGAAATCTGCCCTTGCAGGGGATCGCGTAGAGCCTGGGGAGGCTGTTGGGTCGTAAAATAGAAGAGTGTGCACTCATTAATTTTATCGTCGTGAGGAATCGAGACGTGAGGAATCGAACAGTGATGGGGTGGATCGCCGTGCTGGCCCTGTTTTCGGGCGGGCTGTCCGCGGAGCCGGTCCGCAAGACCTTGCAGGTGTCGCCGGCCGGAAAGCTGACGGTGCGCTCCGATCTCGGCTCGGTGGTCGTCCGGGGTGGCAGTCAAGAGTCCGTCGAGCTGACGGTCTACCGCGAGGACGGCGATGCCGAGGAGCTGTCCTTCGAGCTGGCGCCGACGCCGGAGGGCGTTCTGCTGACCTCCGACTACAGCGGCAAGCGTGGCCTCTACGGCATGGAGTCGAACCGATTGCAGGTGCGCTATGTGTTGCGCCTGCCGACCCGCTACGACCTCGACATCGAGACCGAGGGAGGCTCGATCACGGTGCAGGAGATCGAGGGTGACGTGCGCGCCATCACCAACCTCGGGGTGCTCAGCTTCCGCAGCGTGCGGGGCTCGATCTTCGCTCGTGCCGAGAACGGCTCGCTGTCCGTGGACCGCTGTATCGGCGACATCGATATCCAGACCCAGAGCGGCACCGCCTATGTCGGAGGAACCCGCGGCGATGTCCAGCTCAAGTCGCTCGCCGGCGCCTTGCACCTGAACGGCCATCACGGCGAGGTCGAGGCGTCGACCGGCAGCGGCACCATCCAGATCGACGATGTCACCGGGCCGGTGGTGGCGAAGACCAAGCGCGGCGACATCGAAGCTCGGCTGGCCGCCGGTGACCTCGAGGAGCTGCGCTTGACCACCCTCGACGGTGCGGTCACGGTGCAGGTGCCGCCGGGACTCGGGCTCGACCTCGACCTCGAGTCGCCCCATGGCAAGGTCCGCAGCGCTTATCCGGTGACCCGTGCGGGGGAGCCGGCGGAGGACGGCCCGGGCAAGCCGATGCTGCGTGGCGAGATCCAGGGGGGCGGAGCTCCACTGGTGGTTCGAGCCACCGCAGGAGCGCGGGTAATCAAGGGCTGACATCGCCACCTGGGCGACGCTCCCCTGGTAGAGTTGGCGGGTCGTCCCGGGGGACTTCCGGTGACGAAATGCATTTCGTTGCTGGATCATTTCCTGGGGAAGGAGAATCGCCGTGTCGAAGTCGTCAAGCCTGAGGTATCTCTCGATCTGGATGGTCGCTGGGCTCCTGCTTCTGCCCGTCGCCGGCGCCTGGGCTCAGGGCGCCGATGAGAGCTTGAGCAAGCGCGAAGCGCGCCGCTTGCAGCGGGACGGGGCCGCGGCTCTCGAGCAGGGCGATCTCGCGACCGCCATGGCCAGCTTTCAGCAACTTGCGCAGGCCCTGCCGAAGGGCGATCCACGGCGCGCCGATGCCCTTTTCTCGCTGGCGATCTCGTCGCTTCTGCAGGCCCAGGGCGACGAGGCCGCGGCGAGCGATTCTCAGCGGGCGGACCAGGCCCTCGCCGAGCTCGAGGATTCCTTCCCCAAGTTCGACCGGCGCGCCGAGGTCGCGGCGGTGAGGGGCGCCCTGCGTCAGGGAGAGGAAGCCCGTCAAACGGCCCGCCAGGAAGCGGCCGAGCTGCGCCAGCAGATCGAAGCACGGGCTGCCGAGGCGCACGAGTGTGCCGCCGCCCTGGCGGCTCAGGAAGAGGCCGGTTCGGCCGAGAGCAGTGCCGCCGAGGCCGAGGTCAAGGCCCTCCAGGCCGAAGTTCGCAAGCTGCGCTCCCGCTTGGCGAGCATCGAGGAAGAGCTGAAAAAGAAGGAAGAGGCGCTGCGCAAGGTCAAGGAGACTCTGGTCGGCAGCTAGGAGTTGCCGGCGTGGTGGCGGCTTGTCGGGCCGGCGCCAGCCTCAGGGGAGGCCGCGGCTCTCGAGGAGGGTGGCGATCTTGCCCAACAGGCGCTTCAGCTCGACGGGCTTGGTGTCGTACTCATCGCAGCCGGCCTGCAGAGCTTTCTCTCGGTCTTCGGCCATGGCGTGGGCGGTGAGAGCGATCACCGGAATCTCACGGGTCTCGGGCGCCGCCTTCAGGCGTCGGGTTGCTTCCCAGCCGTCGACCACCGGCAGGCTCATGTCCATCAGAATCAGATCGGGAACCAGCGCTCGCACTTCGTCGAGGGCCTGCTGACCATCGACGGCCACGGCGACCTCGTAGCCGCGGCGCTTCAATCGCCGGGTCAGCATGTCGCGGTTCATCTCGTTGTCTTCGACGAGCAGGATCTTGGGCATCTTCGTGTCGGTCTCCAACACCGGGCGTTGAGCGGCGGTGGGGTCAGTCTTGGTCGGCCGGTCGGACGCAAGCTCGAACCAGCTCGCCGAGCTCCTCGAAGAAGGTCTCGCTGGGCGTGCCCCCCTTATGTACGACCTTTTCGACGTAACCGTTCAGGCGCAGGCGATCTTCCTCGGTGAGATCCTTGGCGGTCACCACCACGACCGGAATGCGCTCCTCGCGATTGCGAATCGCTTCGAGGAAGTCGAAGCCGTCCATTTCGGGCATCATCAGGTCGAGCAGGATGAGATCCGGCGCCGCTTCGGCGACCCGCTCGAGGCCGACCCGGCCATTGGCCGCCTCGTCGACGGTCCAGCCGATGGAATCGAGCATACGGCGCATCAAACTGCGCGTCTCGGCGTCGTCCTCGACGATCAGTACCCGGCCTTCGCTGCCGTTCTGGGAGAAGTTCCGCAGCAGGGAGATCAAGCGATCGCGATCGACGGGCTTGGTCATGTAGTCGGCCGCGCCGAGGGTCAGACCGAGCTCGCGGTTGTCCATCATCGACAGCATGATCACTGGAATGTCGGCGGTGCGATCGTCCCCCTTGAGCTCCGAGAGCACGGTCCAGCCGTCCATCTCGGGCATCAGCACATCGAGGGTGATGGCCGCCGGCCGATGGCTGCGGGCGAGCTCGAGGCCATTGGCGCCGTCGGCGGCGGTGATCACTTCGAAGCCCTCTCGCGCCAGGAAGCGCCGCACCAGGTCGAGGGTGGCGGGATCGTCGTCGATCACCAGCACCGGGCCGCGACCGTTGCTGCCGGTCGCGACCTCGTCGTCCGCCGCCACCGCTTTCGTCGGTTTCGCCTCCTGTGTGACCGGGGCGCCGTCGGCGGCTTCGACCGTCAAGGGCAGGTCGACCACGAAGGCGGTGCCCTGGCCGGGTTGGCTGTCGACCGCGATCTCGCCGCCCATCAGGTGACAAAAGCGTTTGCTGATGGTCAGGCCGAGGCCGGTCCCTCCGTACTCGCGGGTAGTCGACGAGTCGGCCTGGGTGAAGGCTTCGAAGACCCGCGTCACCTGCTCTTGGTTCATGCCGATGCCGGTATCGCGCACCTCGAAGCGAACGCCCGGCCCGCCGCCGACGGGATGCTCCTTGGCGGCCAGGGTGACGGTGCCGCTCTCGGTGAACTTGCTGGCATTGCTGAGGAGATTGAACAGGATCTGTCGCACCTTGATCTGATCCGCCCGCATGGTGCCGAGCTCGGGCGCCAACCGGACTTCGAGATGGTTGGAGTTCTTTTCGATCAGCGGCTGAACGGTGGCGACGACGTCATCCAGCAGGGCACCGATGGCGAAATCCTCGAGGTGGAGGGTCATCTTGCCGGCTTCGATCTTCGACAGGTCGAGAATGTCGTTGATCAGGGCGAGCAGGTGCTTGCTCGCCGCGACGATGCGCTGGAGGTCCGGAATGGTCTCTTCCTGGCCGAGATCCTCGGCGTCCTCGAGAAGCATCTCGCTGTAACCGATGATGGCGTTCATCGGGGTGCGCAGCTCGTGGCTCATGTTGGCTAGAAAGCGGCTCTTGGCGCGGTTGGCGCGCTCGGCGGCGGCGCGCGCTTCCTCGACCGTGGAGCGGGCGGCAGTGAGGTTGGCGGCCATCTCGTTGAAGCTGCCGGCGAGCTGAGCCAGCTCGTCGCGCGAACGCACCTGGATGCGATGACTGAGGTTGCCCCGGCCAATCTCCCCGGCGCCGCTCTGCAGCTTTTTGAGACGACGGACCAGCTTGCCACCGGAGAAGAAGGCGACTCCGAGGGCCATCAGGGCGGAGAGGCCGAAGAACAACAGGGTGGTGCGCCGGGTGAGCCGGTTGACCTCGAAGAAGTTGACGGTGGCCTGATCCTCGCGCTCCTTCTCGTCCAGGATCAGAGCTTCGAGGCGGTCTGTCACCTGATCGTAGAGACCTGCCTGGACGAGGGTTTCCGGCAGATCCTGGTCCTCGTCCGGGGTGGTCGCCTCGGCGGTTTCACCCTCGGTGTTGGGCTCGGCGTCGGTCGGCGCCGCCGAAGGCTCGGCCGCCTCGCCGGCCGCTGCGACCGGTGGCTGGCTGGCGCGCTCGTAGAACAGCGACCAGCTTTCCTGGAGCTGGTGGAAGACGACGGCGAAGGCACCGAAGCCGTCTTGCTGGTCGGGGCGCATCAGACGGCCCAGCTCCTCGACCTCCCGGCGGGCTTCGGCGATGCGCTCCTGCACCTCGGCCGCCTGCTGCGGTGCCAGCAGAGCGTCGTCGGCGTCGATCATCAAGCTGCTGAAGACCGCGACCTCCTGGCGCCGTTCGTCGAGCTTCTGGCCGACGTCCACCAGCCGTAGCTGGCGCGTCGCCGAGGCGCGCAACTCCAGGATGCTCTGGTCGCGCTTGGCATTGCCCCAGAAGTAGATGGCGATGTTGACCGCGAAAAGGGCCAGGATCACCAAGAGGGACAGGCTGAGCTTTTCTCGGATGGTCATGGCATGGGGGCCTCGCGGTTAGACCGGCTCGCCGTGCGGCGAGACCGGTGAGATCGGCGGCTCAATGGTCCGATCCGTTGCCACGGAAAAGGCGCCGAAACCAGCCGCCGACGCCGCGCCGTGGCTGGCCGGCGGTGGGGTCGTCCACCGCCAGCGTGGGAGCCAGGCTGGCGATCAGCTCTTCGGTGTTCTGTTCCTCGCCGGGAGCCAGGGCCGGAGGAGGCGAAGGTTCCTCGGCGGCGTCTTCGTGGGCCGCCAGGTCGGCGAGCTCGCGGGCGAGGCCGGCGGCGTCCGGCCGCTCCGACGGGGCCTTGGCCAGGGTGCGGGCCACCAGCCCCTCGAGCTCGGGCGACAGCTCCGGTCGCAGCTCCCGCAGGGCCGGCGCTTCGCCCTTGACGTGCAGCACCACCAGCGCCATCAGGTCGCCGCGCTTGGCGATGAAGGGTAGCCGGCCGGTGAGCATCTGGAAGAGCATCACGCCGACAGCGTAGACGTCCGAGCGACCATCGTAGTCGCGGTTTTCGAGGCGCTCCGGTGACATGTAGCTGGGGGTTCCGAGGAGCATGCCGTCTTGGGTCAGCTGCTGCGAGGTGACGGTCTCGCCCATCAGCTTGGCGATTCCGAAGTCGAGCACCTTGACCACCTCGCGGCCATGGCTCTCGGCCAGGAAGATGTTCGCCGGCTTGATGTCGCGGTGCACCATGCCGGCGCGGTGGGCCTCGGCGAGGGCTTCGCAGATGGGCTGTAGGAGCTCGGCGCTGCGGGACGGCGTCAGGACGCGGCCACCGGCGAGCTCTTGGTCGAGGGAGCGGCCTTCGAGCAGCTCCATCACCAGATAGGGCACGCCGGCCTCGGTGACCGCGAAGTCGTGTACTGCTACCGCATGGGGATGGCGTAGACGGCAGGCGGCGGCGCCCTCGAGGCGGAAGCGGGCCAGCGATTCGCCATCGGAGGCCAGGCCGGTCCGCAAGACCTTGAGGGCGACGTCGGTCTCGAGGTCGAGGTGGCGGGCGCGAAAAACGCTCCCGAAGGTGCCCGAGCCGAGGAGCTTGTCGAGGCGATACTTGCCGGCCATCACCACGCCGGGCTTGATTTCGGCGGCGCTCGGCTCGGTGCTCTTGGCGTCGCCCTGGGCGGCGCTCACCTTGGAGCGGAGCTGAGCCTGGACCCGCGCTAGAACGACCGGAAAATCGAGCGGCTTGACGACGTAGTCGTTGGCTCCCAGCTCGAGGGCCTGGACGACGTCTTCGCTCTCCCCCTTGGCGGTGGCCATGATGATCGGCAGCTCGTTCTGGGCGTAGCGGCCGCGCAGGGTCCGCAACACCTGGAGGCCATCGATGCCGGGCATCATGATGTCGAGGAGAATGAGATCGATGCCGCCGGCGGCGACGGCGTCGAGGGCTTCCTGGCCGCCCTTCGCGATGGCGACGTCGTAGCCCTTGCGCTGAAGTCGACGCGACAGCAGGTCGCGATTCATCTCTTCGTCGTCGACGACCAGAAGGGTGGGTTGAGAATCGGACATCTCGCTCTCCGCTATCGCCTCGGGTCAGGGCGCCAAGACGGTCATAGGATTTCGACGGTCACCGGTCCGGTGATCCGCAGCTTGCACGCCAGCCGGCATTCGCCGGGTTGAAGCTCACAGATTTCCTCGAGCGTTTCGATCTCTTGATCGTCCGGCTCCGACGCCAGGTTCTCATGGCCGGTGACGATGCGTAGCGGATCGCTGCCACAAATCCCGGCATGGCACTCGGCGGTGATCGGCAGGCCCGCTGCCTCGGCGGCGTCGCAGAGGGTTTGGTGAGGGGTGACGGCAACGGTCACGCCGAGGCCTTGAAAGGTCACCTGCGGGCCCTCGCCGCCGGCCGCCGGTGGTGGGCTGGGCGGCGGCGCCGTCGTTTCTTCGCCACCGGTGGCGAGGACGCCGTCCTCCTGCAGGCTGATCATAAAGCGCTGGTGACCGGCGCGGAAGCGGTCGCCGTGGCGCAGCGGCAGGGCATCCCGGACTCGCAGGAAGGAGCCGTTGGCGCTCTTCAGGTCTTTGGCCAGGACGGTGCCGTTTTCCACCACCAGTGCCAGATGTCGTCGCGACAGGGTGCGGTCTTCGGGATCGAGGGTGATGTCCGGTGCGCGGCGACCGACCACGGTGGTGCCGGCGTCGAGCGCATGGTGCCCGAGCTGGTGGCCGCGGCCATCGAAATGGCTGAAGGAAGGTTGGTCACCGAGGCTGTCGAGGCGCAGAAACTGCTGACCACAGCGCAGCAGGTCGCCGACCCGGAGCTGGCGTTTGTCCGCTGCCGGCAGCTCCAGGAAGAGGCCGGTGGCGCCGCCGTCGTCGCGCAGCGTGAAGCCGCCCTCGCCGTAGGCGATGGAAGCGTGTTGCGCCGACAGGGCGGTGTCGTTGGGGAAGCTGGCGTCGCAGCCGCTGCGTCCGATGGTGGTCACGCCGGCGCGGCCGAGGGCGAACTCCTCGCCCTCGAGACCGCCCGGCAGGAGGCGCACTAGGACGGCGTGCTCGTTGACGGCGCGGTCGGCTTCGAAGCTGTCCTGCGGTGGTCCGTCCGGGGTCGTGGCGACGGCGATGGCGGCCGAACGATCCGCCTCCGGGGCGTCCTCGACCACCACCGCGCTGGCGTCCCGACCGCTCCGGCGAGCCTCGATGACGTCCGCCACCAGCACGCCATCGCGCAGCGCCGACTTGATGTTGCCGCGGTGCTTGACCTCGCGAAAGGCCGCCGGATCGCCGGCGAAGTCGTCGGTCTCGAAGTAGGCCTGGCTGAGCAGGTCGCCGACCACGAAGATGCCCGGCTGGCAGGTTTCCAGGAAGCGATTGACCACCATCCGCTTGCGTCCCCTCGGGCCGCCGCAGACCAGTGGAGAGCCGAGATTGGAGAGCAGCGTCTCGGGGATGTCCTCGCCGATGCAGGCGATCACCCGATCCTTGGGAAACTCCAGGTGGGTGGTCTCATGAGGACGGCCCGAGATCACCCGGCGGTCGGTACGGATCGCCAGGTACTCCTCGCGGTCGCCGGCGACCACCACTCCGGCGGGCTCGCTCTTCGGGAAGTAGCGGATATTGCCGTTGCCGACATAGGCCGAGAAGAACTGTTCGGCGAGGGCTTTCGACACCCGCGGCATGCGATCCCCGCGGTAAGACCAGTAAACCGCCGAGGGATCGCCGTCGGCGGCCTTGGCGTTGGAGAGGGCGATCACCGCCTCGGCCGCCGAGGTGCCGCCGCCGATGACGCAGGCGACCTCGCCGAGATAACGCTCGGCGGCATCGAGCCGAAAGCAGATGCCGTCGGTGTCGCCCGGAATGTCGAAGCGGCGCGGCACGCCGCGTCCGATGGCGAGCACGACCTGACGGGCGCGAATCTCGCCATCGCAGCGCTGGCCGTGATCCCAGGTGCGGGCTACCCACGCGCCATCGGCCGCCGCTTCGAGGTCGGTGAGCTCGATGCCGGTGCGGCTGGCGACGCCGTGCTCGCGATAGAGCTGCTTCCAGCGCTGGCACATCTCGTCTTTGTCGATGGGGTCGAAGGCCAGCGCTGAGATCAGCTCGCCGCCCTTCGGGAAAGCCATCGTGTCGCCGCCACCAAAGCCGGGAAGAATGAGCTTGGCCTTGGAGTAGTCGCGGATCCGCTTCATCAGATCGTCGTAGTCGATCACCAGGACTCGCAGGCCGTGCTCGGCGGCGCGGAATGCCGCCGCCGTACCCCCTGGGCCACCGCCGACGACCAGCAGATCGAGGGTTTCGGATCGGGTGCTCATGATGACTCTCCCGAGTCGGTCGCCGGAGCCCGGCGAATCACCGTCGCGGTGACGTTGCCGAAGCGCAGCTCGGTGCCCGGTTGCACCTCGACTTCGCCTTGGATTGCTCTGTCCCCGAGCCAGGTGCGGTTGCGGCTGCCGGCGTCCCGCACCGACAGCCGCCCGCGATGAACCGTCAGTACGGCGTGGAGGCGCGAGATGCTGGCGCCGTCGAGGAGGACTTCCGATTCCGGGATGCGCCCGACGCGATTGCGCCCTGGACGGAGCGGAAAGCCTTCGGCCGGGCCATGGTCGGCCACTTGGAGGCGCCACTGGGCCGGTGGCGGCGCGCTGCCGAAGGCGGTTGGGAGAACCTGGACCGCTTCCTGATCGACCCGCGTGTCGTCGCTACTGGAGCGGAAGGGGGGCGCTGCGCCCAGGCTGCCCGGCAAGGCCATCGGGGGGACTCCCAAGAGCGTGTCCGAATGACTGGTGGTGGCGTCGTGGTCGGCGGCCGGTGGCGCCGGCGCACACAGGTCCGGTCCCTGGAAGATCAGCTCGATGGCGCCGCCGAGGGTGATGACGTGGAGGCGGTCGAGCTTCATGGTGGTGCGTACCGGTTCGCCGTCGAGCTCGGTGCCGTTGAGGCTGTCGAGGTCGTCGATCAGGTAGTGGCCGAGGTCTTCGTCCCAGTGGATGCGGGCGTGACGGCCGGAGACCTCGTGACTCTCGAGGGTCACGGTGCTCGCCGGGTCACGCCCGAGCGTGGCTTCGCCGGTAAAATCGAAGCGATGGGCGTCGCGGGCGCCTTCGCGCAGCAGCAAGCGAGCCGTGCGAGCGGTCATGGTGTCGTGTCCCGCGCGCAGAGAGGGTGGTCGATCGGGCCGACTCCATCGGGCTTTTGGCAAGGCGCCGCGAGGCAGCTCCTGTCGAGGCTTTTTGCCGGGTGGCGACGCTGCCAACGGCCTGGGGAGTCGGTCGAGAATGCGCCGCACGGGAAACTAGCCTGCATTGGGAGTCTCCGGGAAATGGACCTCCGAGCTGGCGGCTCGGCGGCTGGTGTCCGGGTGGAAGAGATGGCACTGGACACAGCCCTCGACCGCCAGCTCCTGGTTGTGACATTCGGCGCAGGAGGCGACCCGCGGCAGATTGTGGATCTGCGAGTTGTCGAGCTCTGCCGGTACCTCGGCGCTCGAACCGGCGAACTCGGCGATCGGAATCTCCCGGTGGCAGTCGAGGCAGGAACGCTGCAGCGTGTGGGCGCGATGGTCGAACTCCGCCCGCCGCAGCGTCCGCAGGTCGTTCTCGACCCGCACGATGGTGGCGTCGCGCACCGTGTGGCATTGCTGACAGGGCTGGGTCAGGGCATCGGCAACGGTTCGGATTCGAGCCACCTCGTCGTCGTCCCGATCGCCCGGCGGTCCCAGGGCGAGGAGGAAACCGGTTTCGTCGAGCGGCACATGGGGGTCCTCCAGGCGGCGACGCAGGTCGTCGAGGATCGCATCGATCTTCTCGATGTCTTGCTGGACCGCATGGTCCGGCACCGAGCGTAGGTCGCGGGCCTGCTGCTCGAGGGTGGTGATGGCTTCCTCGTAGAGGGTGCGGAGCTCTTCCGGAGCGACGTCCGGAGAGGCGGTGAGGAGGTCGGCCAGTCCGCCGTCGCCGATCAGCCGCTGGCGCAGGAGCCGGAGGTTGTGGAGCACCCAGGGGTCGCGGTGGTAGAGGGGACTCTTGATCACCCGGTCACCGACCTGACGAAACTCACCCGGGTTGAGGTAGTCGGCCCAACGGGTACCGGGAAGTGCGGCCTGGCGAATGGCGTCGAGGGTTTCGACGCCGGGGGCACCATCTTCGGCCTGGACTACCGGTAGGGGAGGTGTCCGGTCGGTGCTCGCGAGGTGACAGGCATCGCAGTGGCGGTCAAAGTCGAGGGGCCGGAAGCTGCGGCCGTCGGCTTGCGGCTCGTGGCAGGCGAAGCAGGTCGCCTCGGCGGTCTCGAAGCCGTCGCCGCCGAGCAGCTCGTTGACGTGTCGGATATGAGGGAAGGCGAGGGCGCGATCGACCCTTGCTCCGCCATCGGCGGTTTCCCCGTCGGAGCCGCGGGCAAAGGCGAACTCGGGATGGCGCCGATGGAAGGGGGAGAACTCGTGACAGCTTTGGCAGCGGGCGTCGGTGGCGCGCACGATGGCGGCGTCACGACCGCCGTGCTCGCCGTGGCAGGCGATGCAGGTCTCTTCGTCCGGCGACGGAACGACGCGCTGAAAATCATCGGAGCGATAGACGTAGTGGGCCGCGAAGGTATAGAGGCCGAGGTCGTCGTCGGGTTTTTCGTGGCAGGCCGAGCAGGCGTCGTTGGCCACCGGGGCGAAGCCGCCGTGACAGGAGGAGCAGCTGCTCTCGAGAGTGGCATGGTGCGAAGACAGAGGTCCCTTCGAGACCAGGCCGCCATCGGGGCGCAGGAAGCTGACCGCGCCGAGGGCTGCGATCAGCAACCCGCCGGCAGCTCCCACCCACAGCATGCGGCGCCGGGTCGCCGGTCGCACGACGTAGCTGCGTGCCACCGGCAGACCGGCCTCGCCGAAGGTCCCCTTCCGCTTGCCCTGGCCCTTCCTCGTCATCGCCTCTCCGTCCGCCTCAGTAGTACCAAACCGCAATCACGTGGATGACCAGCAGGATCAACACCACCAGGGAGACCGGTACGTGCAGCCAAAGCCAGCCGCGCAGTCCCTTCTGCAGGGTGTACTGAGCGTCGAGCTGGAGCTTGGTGCGGTACATCTCGGTGAGCTCGGCGAGCTTGTCTTGCTCGTCCGGCGGCAAGAGACGGTGGAGAAGATCCAGCTCGCGCAAGGCGCCGCGCCGGCCGCCAGTGATGTCGAGGTAGTAGCGCAACCGCGGTTGCGGGCCGGCCAGGGCGGGAGCCAAGCGCTGCCCGTAGAGGGCCTGGATCGGCTCGGCGCACTCGGCGGCGAGGTGATCGGCGCGGGCGCGGAGATCGGCCACCAGATCGGGGATGCGCTCGTAGAGAGCCTCGACCTCGAGGCCTGAGCCCAGAACTCGCGGTATCCACTGCTGCAGGGCCAGCCCGACCAGGCCGCTGGCCACGGTCCACAGACTGAGCGCCCAGAGCCACCAGGTGACGGCGCCACCGGGGACGGAAAAGCCGCTGTGCATCAGCATCAAGAGGAGAAAGAGGGTGCCGCCATACAGGTGGCCATAGAGCCAGGCGCGGGCGCTGCCGAGGCGCCAGCGGGAAACCGAGCGCGGAAAGCGCCGGCGAGCCGAATAGAGGGCGGTGGCGACCAGCAAGACCGCCGCCGCGATGCCGTAGGTCAAGCCCCAAACGTTGGCCGGGCTGAGCTCGAAGAAGAGGGCGTTGACGGCGTAGGCCGCCAGGCAGATCGCGGTGGCGACCACGAAGGCACGACGCCAGCGCCGGGCGAGCGCCTGGCGCCTTTGGCGCGGCGTCACGAGTCGTCCTCCACCAGCAGCGCCTCGATCTCCTGGAGAGAGCCGACGCGAAAGGCACAACCCTGGGGGCAGTTGCTGACGCAGGCCGGGTCATGGCCGGTCTCGATGCAGAGGTCGCACTTGCTGGCGACGTCGCGCGGCCTACCGCGCAGTCCCGTGGGAACCATGTCCTCGGGCCAGGTCTCGCCGGTTTCGTGCATCACGATGGCGTCGTAGGGGCAGTTGCGGGCGCAGGTCGAGCAGCCGATGCAGAGCGGATCCTCGATCGCCACCACGTCGCCGACGCCGGCCCGATGGATGGCCCCCGTCGGGCAGCCGATCAGGCAGACCGGATCGCGGCAGTGGTAGCAAGAGCGGGCGATCAGCAGATTTTTCTGCTTGTTGCCCTCGCGCACGAATCGCGGTCGACCCTGGTGGGTCTCGGCGCAGGCCCGCACGCAGTCGTCACAGCGGGTGCAGGACTCGAGGTCGATGACCAGGATGCTGCTGCCTTGCACCAGGCCACTGTCGAGGGCCGCTTCGGTGAAGGACGAGCGGCCGATGTTGCGCCGCGCCCGGCCAGCTTCCTTGATGCGTTCGGTGGCGCTCTGCCAGAGCTGGTCGCGGAGGCCCGGATAGGAGGTCACCAGCTCGTCGAAGGTCGCCCGCGGCACCTTGACGAGCTCGGCATACTCCACCGACGAGGCCGACACTTCCCAGCTCTCGAGTCCGAAGGTGAGGAGCTCGACCTCTCCCAGGGTCATGCCCTTGGAAAGATAGGAGACGACGATGTCGCCTTCGCCGAGGCGCTGACTCAAGCGCAGAAACCCGGAGCGCACCAGGTAGAGAGCGTCGACCGCATCCCCTTGGCGCAACAGCCCTTCGCCGGGGTCGAGGGACACCAGCTCGACGGCTTCTCGCAACTGGTCCAGGAAGCTGCGGCTGCAGTCCCGGAACAGCGGTGTGGTCTGGAGCTGGCTGGCCAGGGAGCGCTCGCGATAGAGGCGGTCGAGGCGTTCCGCCAAGGCGCGCGACTTGCGCTTCATCAGGCGCAGCGCCGGAACCCGAATTTGCAGCAGGCGGCAGTCGCTGGCGCAGCGCGCCGTCACCGATTGCGGCCAGCCGCTCATCGCGCCGATCTCGCCGAACAGCTCGCCAGCGCCGAGCAGGGCACCGGACCCGGTCGGCAAGTCGAAGTCCATGCCCGAGAGAAAGGTGATCTCGCGGGTGACGTCGTTCTTGGCTTCGGGCTCGCCGGCGGGCCGGGCCATTGTGCCCTCCATCGCCAGCGGTGGCAGCTGCTCGCTGATCACGGTGCGGGTGAGGTCGAAGATCGGGAGCGATTGGGAGGCGCCGGCGGCGAGCTCTTCGACCGCCACCTGAACCCGGCCCTCGAGGACGAAGAAGGCGAGGTCGATGTAGGTGCCGGCCTCGAACAACACCGAGCCCTGGCGCCAGGAGGCGACGGAGACGTCCGGGCTGATGCGTTCGAGAAAGGCGTCGTCGTAGTCGGCGAAGATCTCGAACTGGCGCAACTGAGCCGGCGAGAGCTTGTCCGAGAGCACCAGCAGACCGCTGCTGGCTCCGCTCGAGGTCCAGCGGTCCCGGTACTGCTCGATGCGCTTGAGCATCGTCTTGCCGAGGTCCTGAGGCGGCATGTCGGGTGGGGGCTCGAATTCGGTCATGCTGGTGAGCAGCTCCGTGAGGGTTGGCGGGCAAACAAGGGCTCAGCGCTCGCCGCGCACGGCCTCGTAGACCTGCTCGAGGCGTTCCTTGAGAAGCAAGAGAGACTCTTCGATCGGAGTCGCGGCGTCGATTTCGGGGAAGGGTGGTAGCTCGACCGGGGCAGCGCCGGGCCGGCGCAGGCTGGCGACCGGCGTGCGCCCGCCACGCACCGTCCGGCTCGCCGGCCGGGCGCGGTTCCAGCTCCGGCCGGGCGTTGCGCCGGCGCTGGCGGCGGCCACCGCCACTTCGGCGGTCTCCGGCAGCTCGCCGAGGGGAACATCGGGCACCGCCCCGCGGGCTGCCACCACCGTTCCAAAGGCGGAGCGCAGGGTGCCGGCGCCGGGATCGGCGGTTGGCCAGTGCTTCACCTTGGCCATGCCGGCGACGTAATCGAAGTCCTGCCCCGAGGGATGGCCCGAGGAGATCAAGCGCCGGTCCGTGATGTAGTGGCAGCTAGTGCAGGTTTGTGCCCGCACCGGCAGCTTCTTGAGCTCCACCATGCCGGCCGCCAGGGCCTTGCGGTAGCCCGGCCGGTTGACGCCCTGCGCCTTGTCACCCTCGCGATGAATCTCCAGGTAGTCGGCGGCGGCGCCGTGGCAGCTCTCGCAGCTCGCGCCGTCGAAGACCTCGAAGGCCTCGCTGCCGGAAACCACCGTGCCGTGGCAGTTCATGCAGAGGTGGCGGCCGGTGACCATCTGCTCGCGCGGGACGCCGTAGAGGGTCGCGATCCTCACCGCCTGCGGCGAGCGGCTGAAGAAGGGCTCGGCAGAGCTGAAATGGGCGTCCCGAGCCCACCAGTCGTTGGCTTCCTGATGACAGCCGCTGCAGGCTCCGGGGCCGAGGGTCTGGTGACGGCTCGCCGGTCGAATGCGTCGCTTGACATCGCCCACGGCCGGTCGCCCGGCGCGCACCACCCGAGTCGCCGGCGTCGCCCCCGCGGCATCGCCGGCTTCCGCCGTGCCGTCGGGAGCGGCGGCGGTGGCGGCCGTCGCGGCAACGGCTGCGGGCTCCGGCTCCGGCAGAGCGATCGGCAGGCCCTGCACCAGGGGATCGAGGCTCGCCGATTGGGCGGCCACCTGGTCGGCGGCGGCGAAGCGCTTTGCCACCGTGGCGAGCGCATCGGCCGCTGCCAACAGGGCGTCGCGGTTGTCCGGTACCACCCGAACGCCGCGGACGATCTCGAGGGCGTCGGCGATCTCGGCGATCTCCGCCTGCTGAGCGATTTTGCGCAGCTCGACGGTGGCGGTCTTGGCGCGTCGTCCGACGGCGCGGGAGTAGGTTCCGGGTTCAGTGGCCTCGGCGGCGGCGCGCAGCGTGAACTCCAGATCGACCAGGCGACCGAGCACGTACATGGGACGTTTCTCGGGGTCATCGTGCTGACGATTCTCGGTGCCGTCACCGGTCAGGAAGGACTGCAGGAAGTTGTGCCGAATCTCCCCCTGGGACCACTCGACGAGCTCGAAGCCAGGGCTGCCGGTGGTGTGGCCTCCGACATTCACCAGGCGTTCGTCCGGCACCGTGTGGCAACCCATGCAACTCGCCGCTACTCCGTAGAGGTCCGTGGGCCGGCGCATGCCCGCCGCGCGGCTGGCGGCGATGCGCTGCTCGCGATGCTGCGGCGTTTCGGTGGTGTGGTCGAAGCCCTTGCCATAGTCGTTGTGGAGATCGATCCAGTCCCGCCCGGCTCCGTGGCAGGACTCGCAAGACACGCCCGAAACGGCGCGCAGCTGCTCACCGCGAAACTCCGGCGTGTAGTGGCACTCGATGCACAGGCTGTCGCGTTTCATCAGCCGAAAGCCCATCTTGGCGGCGATCGCTTCCGCCGCCTCGGTGCGGTGCAGCGTCTTGAAGCCGGTGGCGTGCGGAGTGCGCTTCCAGACCTCGAGCTCGGAGATATGGCACTCGCCGCAGGCTTCGGCGGTGACGATCTTCTCCGGTGGCTCGCGGGTGAAGGCCCGCAGGTCCGGGTTGCCACCGGTCTGGGCGGCGGTCGCCCAGGCGACGGCGATCAACCCGAGGGCGATCGCCCCGAGAGGAGCCAGGGCGCGAGCCCGCCGAGCCAGCGCAGAGATCGTGGGCCGAGCGATCAAAACTTCAGGATGACCTCGAAGCGCCCGCCGAAGAGCTCCTCATCGTCGCCGGCGGGACCGGGATCGCGGCGCAGGCCGGCGAAGACCTCCGTCCGGAGCACGAAGCGGCGCATGAGAGCGGCCTGGTAGCGGGCGGTCGCAGCGACGGCGTCGGCGATGTCGGACGAGGTGCCGAGGCGTGCCCCGAGCTCGACGATGAGCTGTTTGCGGGTGTGATCGAAGAACCGCTGGTAGCCCACCGCACCACCGACGACATCTTCCGCTTGGCTCGACAAGGCGGCGCCGTAACGCCCGAGGCCGACCGCCGCGAAGTTGATGCCGGCGCGTCCCAAGGGACCGCCGGCGGCCGGTCCACGGGCCGCCGAGGTGTAGCGGTCGAGGGCCACGAAGCCGTTGACGTAGAGGAGGTCGTGGGTGCGGTGCGGGGTGCGAGAGATCTCCGAGAAGAGCAGGAAGCCGTCGCTGCTGCTGGCGGTCTCGTCGTTGGCCAGGGAGCCGAGCACGCGGAAGGAGGTGTTGAGCTCCCCGATGCGCTGCACGAAGCTCAAACCGCCGGCGAGCAGGTCGCCTCCGGTGCGCAGAGGAGATCCCCCGAGGTTGGTCTGACGCTCGTCCGAGAGCACCCAGACGAGATCGGCATCGATGGTCGAGCGGCGCAGGTCGGCGGAGGTCAAGAGGGCGAGAAGATGAGCCTGGTCGTCTTCCCGGTTGCCGGCCGGCCCGGGTCGACCGACCTCGTTCCAGCCCCAGAAGAAGGTGGCGCGGAAGTTCGAGGACTTCTTCGGCTGCAGGGTGTTGCGGGTGATGCCGAGGCCGTCGATGGCGTCGTTGATCAGCAGCCCTTCCTGGAACAGCATCGGCTGGCGCCCGACCGAAAAACCGACGTCCGTGGGGGAGAAGTCGTTGCGGGACAGGTTGGGAAAGATCTCGCCGAAGTCGCCCTCGAAGAACAGGCTGGTGATTTCGCCGTTGAGCTCGTCCGTGAACTCGCCGTCGTCAACGCCGGGAACGGTCGATTCGAAGGTGTAATTGGTGAAGCGGCCGTTGCGATCGAAGGGCCGGAAACCGACCACCAAGCGCTCCGTTCCGGAGAGCTGGAGATTGGCGAAAAGGTCCAGACGGGTGGTCAGCTCACTCACCCGTCCGACCTCGTTCTCGAAGCTCTGCACGGCCGTGCGAAGGGTGCCGAAGACCAGCAGCGAAGGCTGCCAGACGGCTCCCGTGGGCAGGTGGAATCCGGGCTTCAGGGTGCCCGAGCCGAGAAACGGCTCGCCGAGCTCGAGAATCGGCTTCGGCCGTTGCGGGACGTTCTCGACCAGCAGCGGAATCCGTTCTTCGGTCAGGCGGCTGCTGTGCCCGCCATGCTTGCCGTGGCCTGCGCCGTGACTTTCATCCTCGCCGTGGCCGGCGTCGCCCTGATCATGGCTCGCGTGCGCCTCGCCGGAGTGCGCTGCTGGCAATCCTCCGTGCTCAGCCGCGGGGTCGTGATCGGAGTGGTGCGGGGCGGAATCGTCCTTCGCCGTGGCGCTCTGCGGCGAGTCTTGCGGGTCTTTATCCTGGCCCGTCGGCGGCAGGTCTTGGCCGGGCGGATCCGGCGACCGGTCTTCGAGAACGCCGGTGTCCGCGACTCCCGAAACCGCGGTGGCTCGACTCTCGGTGGCGGACGATGGCGTCGGCAGACACAGGAGGACTCCCGAGAGGAGTCCGAAGAGGAGCAATCGCCGCGGCGCCACGACGCCTACCCGCCGGAGCGGTCGAGCTCGATCGCGGCTTCGTGCTTCCACAGCACCAGATGACCGTCGACCACGCGCTCGGCGACCTCGCGGGCGCTCAGGCCGTAGTCGAATCCGACGTCCTTGATCTCGTGGATCAGGTTGACGGGGATCATGCCGGCCTTGATCTCGACTTCGAGACGGTAGGGCCCTCGTCCGTCGAGGGCCTTGGCGGGCACTCGGTACTCGGCCCAGCGGCTACCCAAGGGCTCGATGTTCTGCTTGTGCTTGCGAGCCCCTCGCGGTCGGCCGGTCAGAATCGTGGACGAAGTCGAGGGGCGCAGGAAGGGCAGCGGATCCGGCGAGTAGTTGACCGCCAGCACCTGCTCGCGCTCGCCGCCGCGCACCATCCGGGTGATGAACTTCGACTGCAGGCTGAAGAGCTGGCGATCGAGGGGTAGCTCGCCGTTGTGGACGTAAAGCGAGTGGCTGTCGCGGACGTCGCCGTTGGGATCGAGGTCGCCGGATTCGAAAATCACGCGACCATCGCGGTCGCGCACAGAGGTGTGCAGAAACACCAACCGCTCGGCGTCGAATCCGGTCGGCACGCCGTGCCCGTTGGTGCCGTTCTTGACCTCGACGCGAAACACGATGCCCTTGTCGTCGGCGCGATCGATCACCACCTCACCGAGCTGGTAGCCGGCCCGCAGCAGCTTGAGTCGTTCTTCATTGGCCTCGGCGAGCAGCACCAGATTCTCGTTCACGATGTCGCGGGCGTCATAGCGGTCGTCGGCGGAGCGCCAGCGGTCGGGGAACTCGTACCCTTCCGGAAGCTCTTCTTCGAAGGCGTCCGTTCCCCAGCCGGCCTCGTGGTCGAAGGTCAGCCACTCGCGCAGGGTGGCGAGCTCCGAGGCCTTGGGGTTGTGCGGGAAGATCCCCGGGTGGACGACCGAGTAGTCGGGCCCGATGAACATGTGATCGGTCCGCTTGCGCGCCACCGTGGGTCGGCCGCCGACGATCGCCGCGGGCCCTTCGGCGTACCCCGAGTCGACGCCCGGCTCGGTGCTCATGTGGCAGTCCTGGCAGGAGGTACCTTCCTGGGCCGCTGGTGAGGTCTTGAACTCGCTGAAGGCTTCCTCGAGGCGGAAGCCGTTGACCAGATTGACGTCGTGACAGGTGGCGCACAGGCCAGAGGTGGAAATCTGGAAGAACTTCTCGGAGCGGGTGTGGATGGCGCGGCCGGCGCGGCCGCGCTCGGTGTTGACGCGGAACTCGTCGCTCTCGATGACCCGCGCCAGCTCGTCATTGCCGCTCGGTCCGTAAACCGGGTCGAAGAGATCCCCTTCGACGATCGCGAGGCGGCCGGAGAGCTTGCCGTAGGCGTTGTTGAGGCGGTGGCAAACCACGCAGGTGACGCCTTCCCGGGAGGTCGGATGGCGGTCGAGATTGCTCATGAACTCGGGCTCGCCGAGATTCATGCCGACGGGGGTGTGACAGCGGATGCAGAAGTCGCCATTGGTGCCGTTGGTGCGCTTCAGGATGGTGCCGTGCATGGCGTTGAACACCGGGCTCATCTGAGCGTAGGCGTGGGGCGAGACGGACCACTCACGGTAGTGGTCCGGATGGCAGGTGGCGCAGGTGGTCGCCGCCGGAAAGCGGTTCTCCAAGAACAGCGCCGCGTGCTCGGCGTCGGCGCTCAGCGTCGCGTCGTCAGCGGTTTCGGGAGGGGGAGAGGGGGCAGGCTGGTCGGGGCCGCTGTCGACGCGTGGTGCGGAGATCGTCGAGCTGCTGACGAGCAGCAAAACCCACAGCGACATCAGGGCGGCACACAGCCAGGCCCATGGCGTTCGGCTCACGAAAAAAAGTCCTTCCAAGACACCCTGCCAGCCGCGAGGTCTCGGACCTCGTGGCCGGTAGAGTTAAAGCAATTATTGGCAATAACTTAGCAAATCCCGTTGGGAGACGCAAGGGGAGTCCCGGGAGGCTCTGCGGTCGGGAGCCCGCTTTCCTGCTGGTACGCAAGCGGATACACCGCTACTCCGGGATTCCCTGCGAGCTCCTTCGCCGGCTCCTTCCGGTTTGCCGGCGGGGTCCTTCGCTGCGGCGCCCGAAGCGTCCGGGCTGGGTGTCCTACCCGCCGACGGCGGTTTTCAAGAGCTCCGGTGCCAGCCCCTGGCGGGGCTGGCCGGCTTGGGCCGGCCGCTTGCTGAGGTAGAGGGACAGGAGGGTGACCGCCTCGGAGGGCCGCGCCGTTTCGACGGTGGTGAGGTAGGGCGGGTTGTAGAACACCACCAGGCCGCGCCGGTTGGCGCGTCGCATCATCGCCGCTTCCGGGGTGAGGCCGGTCGATTCGAGGGGCGCCGGCGCGATGGCGGCGCGCGCTTCGCGATAGGCGCCGAGAGCCTCTTGGAGGGTCATGTCGGGGCAGTCCGTGACCGCCAACGGGAGAGCCTTCAGGCGTCCTCGCGGCAGCTCGAGGAAGCACAGGGATCGGCGCTGACTGATCAGCGGAGCGATGAAACCGGTGGGCGGCTGCCCGGCTTCCACGACCCCTTCGAGGGTACTGCGAGCCGCCAGAGTCAAGACCTCGAGTCCGGTGAAGGAGAAGGCGGCGGTTCGGCGGCTGTGAGGCTGATGCTCGACCTCCAGGGAGACCATCGTATGGTCGAGAGCGAGGCGGGCGGACTGAGTCAAGGTGAGGGCGACATGAAGTCCGAGGGCGCGCCGGAGGGCGGCTGCGTCGCAGCGCCCGGAGGTCACCAGTCGGTCGACCCAGGCGGGACCGCCGGTGCGCAGCTGGCCGAGGACCCACTCCGGATCGACTCCCACCTCGTCGGCCAGCACGCGATGGAGCCGCGGGCCTTCCGAGGCATGACACAGGCAGAGGCGACGGTCCTCCCAGAGCATGGTCACCAAGGGATGATCGGCGAAGTCGGCGACCACCCTCACCGTCGCCGGTCGGCGGTCGAGCTGTGATTCCAGGTCGGTGAGCCAGTGGAACAGCAACTCGAGAATCCTCATGACTGTCCTCCGTCAGCTCGCAGTCCGAGGGCGGTCACGGTCTGGTGTCCGCGCAGGGAAAGAAGACCGAAGTTGGCGCCCTCGGAGCCGATGATGAAGAGCACCGAGCGGGGAGTCGCTCGGAGGAACACGAAGCTCAGGCCTTGGCACAGGTAGACCAGCTCGTCGACCGGGCTGGTCGACGATTCGGGCAGGGACTCCAGCTGCTCGATTCGGGAATGATTGAAGCGATCGTGGATCGAGGCGCCGATCATGACGGCCGTGTCCGGGTCGATCGAGCTCTGCTGGCTCATCGCCAAAATCTCTCCCGTATCCAGGTCGACGAGGCCGGCGGCCTGGCAGTTGGGTAGCGAGCTCACCAGAGCCTCGAGCTCTGATTGAAGAACCGAAATCGGTTCCGTAGAACTGATCACCGAAACGAATCCTATCTCAATTAATAAAATTAAGCAATAAAGGATGAGTTGCCAGGCCACCAACCGGTAGTGGCCTTCGCGGTGACGAATTCGTTGATTTCGGCAGCCCTGAACCTCCCGTGGATCGCCTGGCTCTCCTGCTGCTGGGGTCGACCGACCGATCCCTCGCCTAGGGTTGTGTCTCCGGTGGCGAGAGCGGGACGGTTGCCGAGGAAGGCACGTCGTGAGGGGTCTTCGCCGCCTATTCCAGACCGAGGGTGGTCGCGAGGCGGTTCAGGATGCGTCGCCAGGATGAGGCGGGTGCTTCCGGCCAGTGGTCGAGCAGACAATCGAGCTCGGTGCAGCGGCCGAGCAGGCGCTGGGTGCGCTCGAGCAGCTCCTCATCGAGGGAGGCGTCCTCGTCGAGATCGTCGAGGGCCGCGAGCAGGTCGGCGGTGAGTTGACGATCGTGGTCGAAGATCTCGGTGCGAGCGTTGATCAGCTGGACCATCTTCGAGTAGGTCCCGATATCCGATCGCAAGCCCCGACCGGGCTCGCTGGCGCCGTCCGAATCGAGCCATTCACGGGTGCGTCGCTCGAGCTCGAAGAGCTCACGCCGGTCGCTGAACCGCATGCGATCAAAGGATGGCCGGCTGCGCAGCCAGGCGAGGGCCGTGGCGCCGGCATCGAGGTCCCGGCGCAACTCTTCGCCGGAGCGATCGACGAAGGCCGAGACCCAGCCCTCGAAGCGTCGATAGTCTCGTCGGATGGCCAGCCCTACCTCGAGCTCCTCGCGCAGCGACAGCTCCGCCGTTCGCTGCAGGGTGAAGGCGAGACGATTCTCGAGGGCGACGGCGGCTCGCAACAGCGATGAAAGCAGGATCGAGCAGCTCAAGTAGAGCTGTTTCGGCAGGGTGTCGCTGCGTTCGAGGACGCGCTCGAGGCGGGCGACGTTGACCTCGACCTCGAGGGACGCGACGTCGAAAAGGTCGGCGATCTCGTGGTCGGGATCCGGGGCGGTGGCGAACACCTGGGAGGCCTTCTTGGCGATGTCTCGCACGACCGGAACGAGGGTTTCCTGGACTCGGTCATCGGACGACGACTCGAACTTGCTGACATCGATGGCCCGCACCTGGCGGGCGAGGGCGACGAGTCGGGTGCGACGGTTTTCGAGCTTGCGTCGAACGGCTGGCGAAGGCTTGGAATCGCTGGCTGACATATTGACTGGATCCGGGAAGTCTCGAATCGCCGGCTGAGCATGGCACAACTCCAGAGTGCGTCGCAGGCGCGAAACCGTTACCACGGCGCTTCGCCGCCGGCTCTCCCTCAGTCTGTCAGGACCGTCGTGAGGTCGCCGCTGGCGATCTCCTCGCCGTCGAGGAGAACCCGGACCCGGAACATGCGGAGGCCACCGCTGCCGCCGAGGGGCTGGATCTCGGTTCTCAGGCGGACGCCGGTGGGGACCGACGGGGCCGCGAGCTGAGCCCTTCGGATGCGCACCAGATAGCCGATGCGTGGCTCCTCGTCGGTCGAAGACTCGACCAGGGCGGCGCTCTGGGCGGCCAGCTCGAGGGCGAGAAAGGCCGGGGCTCGGCCGCCGTCGGCGAAGGCGCTGGTGGGGGGGATCTCCCCCTCGCAGACCAGTCGATCGCCATCCCGCTGGACGATCTCCTTCACCAGTAGAGCCGGACCGCGGTGGGGAAGTCGCTGGGAGATCCGGTTCATGACTCTCCGCTCTGCCAGCGCAGGATCCCCCGGGAGATCTCGTCGGTCCGGCGCAGAAGGCGGAAGCTACTGCGGCCGGAGGCGGCATCGGGAAGGGCGATCTCCAAGCTCAGCTGGTCTCCGGGGAGAAGGGGAGAGGCCAGGCGAAGATTGTCGATCGCCACCAGATGAGCGCTGCGACCGAGCCGATCCCAGGCCTGCCGGAGCAGCTCGAGCTGAGCCACCGCCGGGAGCACCGGGGACTCCGGAAAGTGGCCTTCGAAAAAGGGGCTGTCGGCAGGGATGCCGACCGGCAGATACCAGGTGGTGTCCTCGAGGCGCCCCTCGCCGAAGTCGAACCGGGCGCTCAAGCAGCAGCCTGCCGATTCCACTCGCCTGCCCCGGAGAGCAGGGACTGGGCCGATTGGCGGGGAGCCAGGGGAACGAGATGCTGCGCTTTGACGGCGAGACCGAAGAGCGCCATGCGCCAGCGGATGCGCCAAGCCGGTCGAGGGACTCCGTGGCCGGCGAGCAGCGACAGCACCGCCCGATGAAGTTGCAGCGGGCCGGCGCCGGCGAGCAGGAGATCGCGAAATGCCGGGTCATAGAACTGCTGGATCAGGCGCAGGTAGGGTCGCGTGCTGCGGTCCACGAAGCGCCGGTAGCGCCGCCGGATGGCGGCGGGCGAACGGCGTCCGGCGAGCGCCTCAGTCAGGCCATCGCTGGCAGCGGTGGCCCCCGCCATGCCGAGGTAGACACCGGTGGAGAAAATCGGATCGACGAAGGTGGCGGCGTCGCCGAGCAGAAAGTAGCCCGGACCGCAGGCGGGGGCGCAGCGGTAGGTGAAGTCAGCGGCCACGCCGTTGCGCTCCGGGAGCACGGCGTCGCGGCACCGGTGGGCGAGCAGCGGGCAGCGGGCCAAGGCCCATTGCAATCGCTGCTCCGGAGGCACCGGCAAGCGCCGCGCCGCGGAGCGATCCATCACCACCCCCAAGCTGGTGCGCTGGGCGTCGAGGGGAATGCTCCAGAACCAAGCGTCGCGCATCATCAGGATCGACGGAAAGCCGGCCCGCTCGCCGGCCAGGCCTTCGACGCCGGTGGCGTGGGCGAAGTAGGCGATGCGCTCCATGCCGGCGAGGTCGCGGCGCAGGCCGAGGTGCTTTCCGACCACCGTGGCCTGACCGGTGGCATCGAGCAGATATCGCGCCCGGCAGCGGCGGTCACCGAGGCAAACCTCGACGTCGTCGTCGGCCAGTCGGTGGATGCGCCGCAAGGGCAGGCCCTCGGCGACCTCGGCGCCGGCCTCCCGGGCGGCGTCGAGGAGCATGGTGTCGAAGGCTGCGCGCTCGACATTGAAGGCCGATTCCTGAGGGCCGAAGGCATCCCGGAACTCGACCACGGACGTATCGAAGAGATGTCCGAGGCCGAACTCGACGCCTCGCTTGGTGGTGTGGGGGAGCTGGCGGAGACGCTCTGCCACGCCGAGCCGGCGCAGCAACGGCGTGTTGGCCGGCAGGAGCGATTCGCCGAGGCGAAATCGCGGAAAACGACTGCGTTCTGCGACCAGCACCCGGAAGCCATGGCGAGCCAGCAAGAGGGCCGCCGTCGCACCGCTGGGACCGCCGCCGGCGACGATGACGTCGTGCTGGGGAGAAGGAGCAGCGGGCATGGGTTCGAGAACCTCCGAGGAGCGTATCGGAGCATATGAAGGGCCCGGCGGAGAGTCAACGCAGGACGGTCGCGGGATCGCCGCGGAAACGTCACGGATCGGTTGCCTGGAGGGGCAAAGAGCGCTAGGCTAGAGCATCCCATGTGGGTCCCGTCGCCGGCTCCTCCGCGGGCCGCGGAAGCCGACCCCGCGCCAGGAAAAAGAGCGAGTTTTCGATGTCGGTTGCGACGCTACCCCAAGCCCCTGCCTATGCTGAACGAGTGATCGGCCGCCGTCGCGGTCAGGAGCCCGGTCCGACCCTGATCTGCGTCGCGGCACTGCATGGCAACGAGCCGGCGGGAGTCGAGGGGCTGCAGCGGGTGTTCGCGGACCTCGAAGGCGCCGCCGTCTTGCGGGGAGAGCTGGTGGGCTTGATCGGCAACCGCAAGGCCCTCGCCGCCGGCAAGCGTTTCCTCGAAGACGACCTCAACCGCATCTGGACGGACGACCGCCTGCGTCGCTTGCGCGGCGGTGAGCTGCCGGTCGGTGCCGAAGACGAGGAAATGCTCGCCCTGGCGGACGAGATCGAACGGGCTCGGGTGGCGGCCCGGGGCCCGGTCTACGTGCTCGACCTCCACACCACCTCAGGACCGGGCTCGGCCTTCGCCCTGCTCGATGACACGCTGCCCAATCGCGCCTTTGCCCTCGAGTTTCCGGTGCCCTTGATTCTCGGCCTGGAGGAAGAGCTCGCCGGGCCCCTGCTGCATCACTTGGTGGGGCAGGGGATGGTGACCACCGGCTTCGAAAGCGGTCAGCATGACGACCCGGCGGCCATCGATGGTGCCGAGGCGGCGGTCTGGGTGGCCCTCGAAGCGGCCGGGCTGATCGATCACGGGAGCCGCTCTGAGGTGGCTGCCGGGCGGCAGCTCCTGGCCAAGGTCGCCGCCGGATTGCCCCATGTCACGGAGGTGCGCTACCGCCACGCCATCGTGCCCGAAGACGGTTTCCGGATGGAGCCCGGATTCGCCAGCTTCGACCCGGTGGCGGAGGCCCAGCACCTGGGGAGCGATGTCGGCGGGGCGGTGAGAGCACCGGAGACGGGCCTCATCCTGATGCCGCTCTACCAAAGTCAAGGAGAGGACGGGTTCTTCATCATCCGGCCGATCAGCCCGGGCTGGCTGAAGATCTCTCGTCGTATGCGCCGGCTGCGCCTCGAGCGCTTTCTCCACTGGTTGCCGGGAGTGCGCCGCCATCCGGAGCGCGAGGAGACCTTCGTCGTCAACCGGCGGATCGCGCGCTGGTTCGCTCTCGAGATCTTCCACCTGTTGGGTTTCCGGCGCCATGGCCTGCTCGGCGACGAGCTGGTGGTTTCGCGCCGCGCCGACGACACGCCGATCGCCTGAGCCGACACCCCGCGGCCCCGCGGGGTCCGAGCTCCTTACAGCAGCTTCTGGCATAGGTCGTGGTTCCCCGGCAGCGCTAGGCATCCGAGCAGCTCGGCCACCGCAGCGCGAGAAGAGCGGGCGAGCGTTCCAAAAAGTGTTTCGAGTCCGGACGACTGTCCGCCTTGGCGGACAGTCGTCTTCCCGTCCACGGGACGATCGCGGCGCCTGATCGGCACGAAAAGCCGGTCAGCTCGGCAGTCTTCGGCCGCTGGTCTGACGAGAACTTCGGGCCCCACTGGCGGTACCAGAATTGCAAGGAAGAGTGCTGGTTCGGGAAAGATGGGGGAGGGAGTGAAACGGATGGCGTGTTGCAAGCGTTAGGTAGGTGGGAGCTACGTCATGGCTGAGCCGCGCTATCCGAAAATCGAGGTTTCGAGCCGTAGCTCGAACCCCTTGGCGCTGATCGGTGCCACTCGACAGGCCCTGCGCCGAGCCGGCGTGGCGCGCCCTGAAATCCAGGATTTCTCCCTCCAGGCCTTCGCCAGCGCCGACGTCGCCGACGTCTGCGGTCGCTGGGTGCGGCTGATTCGCGGCGAAGACGAGCCCGCCTGACCCGGCGCTCCTCGCGCGGCTCAGGAGTCTTGACCCCAGCGCCGTCGCCCCAGCCGCCAGCGGTCCTTCGAAACCCCTGCCTGACCGCCCTTTCTGCGACCCTTTTCCTGGGTTCGCAATCTGGGAGTAGCTGCCCTTCCAGGGCACCGATAAAAGAAGAAGCGAGCATCCAGCCCGGAGTCGGCGATCGCCGGCCCGGTGGCCGCAGCCAGCGATGGCGGTGGACACCGGGATCGAGCTTCGGGTTCGGGGATCGCGGCGCGAGGCCGCAATCGGAACTGCCGGTAGCTGAGGAGACGATGCCCATGACGATCGAGTGGAAGCGGCCCATTGGACTGTTGGCCATGAGCCTGTGCCTGGCCTGTGCCAGCCAGAGCGGTACCACCCCGAAAACCGAGCTCGCTCCCGCCAAAGAGGACGCCAACACGGCTTCGGAGAACACTTCGCCGCAGTTCGCCAAGTCGGAGAAATCGGTGGCGCGGGCGGACCTCAAGGCCTGTCGCTACGATGGCCTGGCGGTGACTCGCGGCTCCGACGCCGACATCGCCGAGTTCTCCGAGCGGCTGCACGGCACCTGGGTACGGCGGGCGACCTTTTACGGCGTTCCCATGGAGACCCGCTCCTTCTTCCACTTCGACATGAAGGACCGCACCGGAACCGGCGAGGCGATGATGATCGACCACGTCAACCTCGGACCCGACGACAAGTCCGACATGACCGGCATCCACATCTCCCAGGCCGAGCCGCGGGTCGAGATCACGGAAGACTTCGAAGAAGCGGTGGAAGAGGGCAAGATCCCCGGTGGCGAGCTCTTCATGCCCGAGATCGTGGCCGCCCATTGGGACATCAAGCTCACGCCGGTGGATGGTGTCGATCGCTCCCAGGGCTTCAAGGGCCTGCGCATCGACATGGCCGGCGACTATCGCGGTACCGGCCACGAGTTCCCGCCGGGCGGCTTCAGCTTCGACGAGCAGGCGACCTTCTTCCGCGAGGGGGACTACTTCGTGATCCTCGAGCCCTGGATCTCGCCGTCGAGCGGCTACACGGAGGACTATCTATGGAAGCACGTCGTCTTGACCGACGGCGAGGTTGACGAGAACGGCAACGTGGTCAGCGGCCTCCGCCGACCGACCATCACCTTCGTCAACTGCAAGGAGTTCTTCGTCGATCGCTACTACAAGATCTCCAACGCCACGCCGCGTCCCGGTGGTCTGACCTTGGCCGAGGCCTGGCAGAACATGCTCGACCTCGAGCAGCTCGAAGCCGTTCCCGAGGTTCGCACCCGCTAACCATTGCCGAGAGCTGATACCCGCCGAAACATGCGCTTGCCGAAAGCCCCTCTGCTCCTCTGCCTGGCGCTGGCCTTCCTGGTGGCCTGTGCCACCGTGCAGGTCGCGCCGATCGGCTACCGGGTCGAGTTACCTCTCGGGTTCCCTCCGGTCCCGGTACCGGACGGCAATCCGATGACGGCGGAAAAGATCACCCTCGGCAAGCAACTGTTCTTCGATCCGGCCTTGAGCGCCGATGGCTCTCTGAGCTGCGCCAGCTGCCATCTGCCGGACAAGGCCTTCTGCGACGGCGAGCCCTTGCCGCTGGGGGTGGGAGGGGTCCTCGGAGTGCGCAATGCGCCGTCCCTGCTCAACGTCGCTTACCAGCCGGAGCTGCTCTGGATCGGAGAGGAGCCGTCCCTCGAGGCGCAGGTCGAGTACCCGGTGATCCATCCCAAGGAGATGCGCCGCGACGACCCGGCCGAAGCGGTCGAGGATGTGGCGGCAAACCCGGCCTACGCGGTGCTCTTCGACCAGGCCTTTGGCGATTCGGAGGTGACCTTCGAGCGCATCTCCCAGGCCATTGCGACCTACGAACGCACGTTGATCGCCGGCGACTCGCCCTTCGACCGCTACTACTTCGCGAATGATCGCGGAGCCCTTTCGGCCGAGGCCCTCGCCGGTTGGGACCTGTTCCAGAACAAGGCCGGCTGCGTGAGCTGCCACAGCTTCGATCGGCAGCAGCCCTTCTTCACCGACTTCGAGTACCACAACACCGGCATCGGCTTCGACTACGAGAAGATCGACCTCGGTCGCTTCTACGTCACCCTGATGCCGGAGGACCGCGGCCGCTTCAAGACCCCGAGCCTGCGCAACGTCGAGATCACCGGACCGTACATGCACGATGGCCGCTTCGATACCCTCGAAGCGGTGGTCGACTTCTACGTCGAAGGTGGAATCGAGAACCGCTTCCAGGACGAGCGCATCGAGCCCCTCGACCTCAGCGAAGACGAGCAGGCCGCCCTGGTCGCCTTTCTCGAAAGCCTCACCAGCTCCGATCTCCGGATCGGCTACTGAGCCGAGGCAGGTCACCCGCTAGCCGGTTGCGCCCCTAGAATCCCCTGCTCGCCTCCAGGTGCGACTTCGAGATCTGTCGCATCGACGGTCGGAAGGTCTCCGCCTATCGCCGGGCGGATGGGTTCCCCTCGGCGGGAGGCCTCGGGGGCTTCGCCACCGGCGAGCTCGATGTGGAGATCTTCGTCGAAGGTCACCGGGGCGCGGAAGCCCTGGGCGTAGGAACCGGCTTTCTCGCCCGGGCCCCTCACGGAAGCCCGGGCGTTGCCGATCAGCCCTTTTCCGGCCGCAGGATCTTCACTTTCGGATGGGTCTCCGAGAAGTTGAACCAGAAGGTGTCGAATCCTTCGAGGCGTTCGACCTCGCCCGAGAACCTGCCGCTCGCCGGGTCGAAGGCTTGATCGCCGTGGTGCCAGGCGCCGTCGCGTTGGCTGAAGCTGCCGCGGTCGCCGAGGTGGGCGGCGGTGGAGCGGAAGAGCGGAGCGCCGGCCGGGCGATGCAGGAAGAGGTCGCGCTCGCCCAGTCGGACGATGGCGCCGCCGGCGACGCCGGCGAGCACGATGGCGCGCGGCTTGTCGTCATGGAAGAAGGCGAAGATCGGCTCCTTGGTCGGTAGCCGGTCGTCCTCAGCGGTGCTGCCGCGGAAGCCCTTCTCGGAGGCGAAGTAGTTGTCGTAGGGATTGTTTTGAACGTGCTCTTCGCCCTCCACCGACAGCACGGTGGTGTGCGGGTAGCGCGCCTTCCAGTCTGCCCAGGTCGCCTTCTCACCGAGCGGCAGCTCGTCGAGGGCGGTGCCCTGGAATGGGCCGGCGAGGGAGTCGCCGGTCATGATCGCCCAGTAGGAGCTGGTCTCCTTGTCCTGCATCACCAGGGAGGCGTGGAGAAGACCTCCGGAGGGCTCGAAGTTGAGCTCTTTGCCCTGGTAGCTGCGGCCGTACACGACGGCCGTGTTGGCGAGCGGTCACCACACGGCGGCGAACAGCCGCTCTCCGATCCGGTCGTTGACGATCTCGTGGCGATTCAGCAGGTTGAGGCTGTAAGCCCGCGCCTCGCCGTCGAGGGCGACGCCCAGTACCCAGGCATCGTCGGCGATCTCGGCCTCTGCGGCGTTGACGAACTGAGGGTTGTCGACGGAGGGGATGCCGCCGCGCGGTAGGAGCTGTTTGAACTCCTTCGGCAGGTCCGGGTGAGGCTCCGGCAGCTTGCGGTCGGCCGCCGCCAAGGCGGAGCCGCCGAGCAGGCTGACGATAGCGACGAGGACGATCCAGGAACGCGTCTTCAAGGTCTTTCCTCCCGAGGGTTTTCGAAGAGCGGCGGAGGTGGCTCCCGCCGTCGCTCTCTCTACGGTCCGGGGCGACGGTGGGATTTGCGACTTGGAGCGGCCCGGTCAGGGGCTCGGCCGGCCGGCCTCGAGGTCCGCCAACTCGGCCCCGAAAGCGTCCACCAGGGCGTGGGGCTCGGGGAGCAGCTCGACATCGCTGATCACCCCCAGGCGGACGGCGCCGGCGAAGCTCAGGATCGACACGCCGATGCCGATCTTGGCGCGCTGCGGGACCCAGAACATCATTTCGTGAATTCGCCGATCGGCCATCGCCACGGGTTCCTGGGGCCCGGGAACGTTGGTCAACACGCAGGTGCACTTGTTGGCGAAGAAGTCGGCCACGGCTCGGCTGGCGGCCTTCGGCAGGGTCTTGAGGACGACACTCACCGCTCCGAACATCACCAGCGGCTCGACGGAGCGCTTGAGGGCGTCCATCCGGCGCTTGACCTCGGCGACGCGCTCACCGCCGTGGGCGATTCCGGCGGGAAGCTCAAGCAGCACGGTGGCGAAGCGATTCTCCATTTTGGGTGTCGTTCCGGCGGCGCGAATGTTGACCGGTACCGAGGCCCGCAGGCTGGCGACGGGCTCGCCCGAGGCAGTTTCGACATAGCGCCGGAAGGCGCCGGCGATGGCCGCCATCAGGACGTCATTGACGGTGGCGCCGTAGGCATTCTTGAGCTCCTTGATGGCGGTCAAGGGGATCGGCTCGGACCAGGCGACGCGCTTCTCGCCGCTCGGCTGAGGGCCGTGGAGAATGCTGCGGTCGGCGCGCGCGATCATCTTGCGTAGCATCACCAGCGGGCCCAGGAGAGGGGCCTTGAGGGCGAGGGTCGCCTTGCTCGCCCGCGGCTTCGCCACCTTGCCGGTGGGGTCGTCGCGGCGCTTCGGCGCCGCCGGCTCGAGGGGATCCTGAAGCGAGAACAAGATCGGGATCAGCGCCATACCATCGCCCATGCAGTGGTGGATGCGGGTGATGACGGCGCTGCGGCCGTTGTCGAGCTCGGGAATGATCACTAGCTGCCAGAGAGGGCGGTCTCGGGGCAGGGGATCGGCGGCGAGGTGGCCGAGGAACGATTTCAGGCGCTGATCGCTCCAGGGACCCTCCTCCGGAACCTCGAAAATGTGCCGCTCGACGGCGAAGGCGTCGTCTCGCTGCCAGTAGGAGCGCCCGCGGTCTTCGACCACTCGTTGGGTGAAGCGTGGGTAGCGCCGGCCCTGGTCGAGACCGAGCACGCGCTCGGTCCACAGCTCGCGGAGGGTCGGGGCGTCGATGCGATCGAGGGTGTGGATCCCCACGATGTTCATCAGGTTGTGGGGCGAGTCCTGCAGCCACAGGAGATCGGGGCTGGCGATGCGCTGGCGTGCGGGGGACTCGGTCATGGCCTCAAGGCGGTGGCGAAGGGGATTCGCCATCGACTCGATCGTAGCATGCGGCATCGCTCCTCCAGGTGACCCGTAAGAGCTTTGTCGGCAGTCGGTTCCGGTTGAGGAAATCGATCCACCGGCCCTGTTCCGGACGCAGCGTGTCGCCGGGGCCTTTGACCTCGTAGAGGGTGAAGCCGAGGTCGTCAGGATCGGCGGCGGTCACGAAGAGGTCCGGAAGTCCGCGGCCGTAGCGCCGCAGGCCGCCGCTGAGTCGGTCGCAGACGGCGGCGAGCTGGGGGCCGTGGAGGCGCCCGAGGGCGAGCTCGAGGGCCGACTTCAGCTCCTCGTTCCAGGGCACCAGCCGGTTGGCCAAGCCGCGCTTGCGCTCATAGGTGGCGAGCAGCTCGCGGCTCAGGCTGCCGATTTCTCGGTGATGACGAAGATGGTCCAGGCGGGCCTCGATCAAGCCTTCTCGTGGGGGCCGGAAGTCCGGCCTCGTCAGGTCGAGAGGGCCGTACTGGAAGGGGTGCTCGAAGGCGCCGGCGACGGGGGCGAAGACGATGTCCCAGAAGGCCAGTCCGTAGAGGCTGCGCCAGAGCCAATTCTCGGCGAAGAATCCCTGGCGTCCGTGGTTCGCAAAGTGCGCCAGAACGCGCTCCTCGATGGCTCCGTCGTCCGGTTCGCCGCAGGGCAGGGCGAGATCCTGGCTGCACCGGCGCGGCCGTGGCCGGGGCTCCGCCTTCCCCTGGCGCCGCAGCACCAGGTGCGCGAAGCGGTCGGCGAAAGCGATTTCGGTCTCGTCCCGCGGCTCGGCGGTCATGGCGGTGCAGAGGGCGAGGGCCTCGTCGTCTCGACCCAAGCGGTGGTGCAGACGGGCTCGCCGTTCGCGGCCCGGCGGGCGCTTCACCGGCTCGAAGAGGGCGAGGGCGGCATGGCATCGGGAGGCCCGTTCGAGAGCTCGCCCAGCGGCCAGCAGGAGACTGTCGAGGGGGCGTTGACAGAGTTGATGCCATGGGTCGCAGCGAGCCAGCACCGAGCGCCCGACGGCCTCGACGGCGTCGACATCGCCGGCCTCCAGGAGCTCCGCGAGATGTTGCCGGATAGTGTGCAGCTCGAGGGTGTCGTCGAGAGCGACGCGATCCGGAAATCGGCGCAGGTCCGGATCCAGAGAGTAGCTTTCGAAGGTCACCACGCCGAGATCGCGCAGAACGAACTCGGTGAGGTTTTGACCGAAATTGCCGAAGAACAGGAGCTGGTAGAGGTCGACCAGCTCGAGATCGAGGGGTCGAACCACTTCGAAGTCGCCGAGGACCAGACTCAGGGATGCGGGCGATGCCTCGTCCAGCAGGCGCTGGCGCAGATCGGCCTTGCTTTCGCCGGAGACGCGCTGGTGCGGCAGGAGCTGGCGGGCGAGGTCGGTGAGCTCGGCCTTGAGGAGGAGACCGATCCGAGGGGCGAAGTCATCCGGGTCGCCGCGGTCGCCGAGGTGTGCCGCCTCGAGGTCTTCGAGGGCGGCGTCGAGGCGAGGGATTTCCGGATAGGCCAGCCGATCGCGCCGGAACACCGGTCCGCGGCGCGAGGCCAACCGCACATAGAGCCGCTGGGCGCCCTCGGACAGGCCGAGGAAGCGCTCGCGTAGGGAGTGTTCCTCGGCGGTCAGCAGGTCGCCATAGCGCTGCTCGACTTGGTCGAGCAGGGTGATGAAGTTGGCGACGTAGTAGCCCTCCGGGAGAGGGCGCTGGGGAGCAGGTTCCATTGCCGCCATGTTACCGCAGGGCGGCGTGAGTAAGGCGGTAACCGCGCTCCCTGGAACTGACCCGATCCGCTACTCGGCGTAGAGGGCGATCACCTTTTCGATGGCGCTCGAGCACACCGGGCAGAAGCCGCGCGGGTTGCGCGTGAACATGATGCAGTCGGCGGCCGGTCGGTAGAGGCCCTTCGCCTGGTAGCCGGCACCCTCGAAGGCGCCGACGGCCCCGTAGTGGGATTCACTCTGCAACAGCGGCGCGGTGACCGCCTTGACCTCGGCGAAGAGCGCTTCCATCTGCTCCTCGCCGGCGCCGGCGGCGCGCAGCGCCTGACGTTTGGCCTGGTACTCGAGGGAGGCCTCGTCATAGCGCTCCTGATTCCAGGGCGTCGGCAACGGAACGTCCGGCGTGGCGAGATCCTTCCACTTCAGGTCGTCCGGATCGAGCAGCGCGGTGATGTTGGGCTCCCAGGGCTCGGCGGAGCCGCTGATCGAGTCTTCGTAGGACACCTGCGAGGTGTAGTACTCGTCCCCCAGGCCGGCGAAGGAGTGGCCGAACTCGTGCACCACCAGGTAGGGCGCCTGATTGCTGCCGGCGGCCGCCGTGGTCCACAGGTTGTAGATTCCGCCGCCGCCGTACTTGCGGTTGTTGGCGAGCAAGATGAGGGCGTCATAGGGCGCCAGGGCGGCGATCTCGCGCAGCTCGCGGTTGGCGTAGGTGAGCACATAGCGCTCGGAGTCGAAGGCGTTGTAGGACAGGCCGAGAGGAGTATTGCGCCAGCCCTGGTGGCCGGGCTCACGGGGATCGGCGATGCCCGAGTCATGGGACGCGACGTCGATGGCGCGAACGTTGAAGTCGCTGCGGTGGTGGGAGAAGGGCTCGGTTTCGAACAGGTAGGCGGTGAGACGCTCGACGTCGCGACGGAATTTCTCGAGCTCGCCCGCCTGGTAACCGTCGCCGAGGATCAGCAGGTCCACCTTGGTGGCGGCGGGTCCGTTTTCGAACACCACCCAGGGCTTGCCGGCGGGGGCCAGGGGCGAGCGGTCGACGAAGCGGCCGGCGGGATCGATGCGGCGACTGAAGATCTCGCGAAAGGCGCCGTCGGCGGCGCGCTTTTTGAGCACTAGCTGGGCGGGCCGGCGAGGCTCCGGAAAGCGCTGGCTCTCGTGGAAGGTGCGCCAATGGCTGCGCGCTTCGGCGGTGGTCTCCCATTCCCCGTAGATGCTGGCGAAGCCGCGCGAATAGAGGACCCGGTGGGTGGTCGGGTCGACCACCTCGAACAGGTACTTGCCGAGGTTGGTGTCGTCGATCAAGCGAGTGCGACTCCCCGGCCAGGGGCCTTCGAGGCGCAGGGTATCGAGGGCGATGTGCTCCTCGCCGGCGGTGCCCGCGTGGTGATAGTCGAAGCGCAGGGTGCGCTCCGTGAAGTGCTGGTCGAAGTCCGCCAGGGCGGGCACGGCGAGGGCGAGGCCGAGAAAGAGGCTGGTGACGCGCATGGCACCGATGTTACCTCGCGGGGGCGGCCCTCCCGGGGCGGGCATCGCCACCCCGGGGAGCGATCGCCGGCGCTTCAGGGCTTGAAGCGCCGGGTGCGGTAGAAGAGGTCGAAGTCCTCACCGCCGCTCAAGGGGAAGACCTCGTAGACGGTCTCGCCGCGGTGGACGAAGCGCCGCGAAAGATCGGTCGCGCCGGGATCGCTGGCGCCCTCACCGGGCGAAACCCCGACCAGGGCATCCCGTCGGGCGGTGGCGTCCCAGGTCATGTCGATGCGGCCGCTGCGCTTCAGGCGGACCGTGAAGTAGTTGGGATTGCGCGATCCGAACTCCGGCACGCTGAGGAAGTGAATCGCCAGGGAGCGGTTGTTGCGCTCAGCGAGGACCATGCCGCGGCTGGCATCGAGGTCGTCCCAGAGCACCGCGATGCGGGGTGGTCCCGCGAGTAGCTGGTCGACCGCCTCGGAGCGCCGCGAGCTACCTTCGCCGAAGGTCAGGTTGCCGTTCGAGTTGACGAACACGCGATCCCAGAGGCGACCGGCGAAGGGAAACTCGAAGGTCGCCAGCTCGACCTCTGCCGAGGTGTCGTCGCCGGCGGCGACGAGCTCGCCGCGATAGCTGTTGACGAGGAGGGTGTAGCGCCCGCCCTCGCGGCCATCGCCGGAGAAATCGATGTCGTCGGCGCAGGTGACGGCGAGCACCAGCTCGCGGTCGCTGTCGAGGGAGAACAACAGACGCGACAGGTCGCCGTTGCCGCCGTCTTCGTCGCTCATCAGGAGTTCACCGCTGATGCCGTCGAAAACCCCGATCAGGGTGTCGACATTGCTGCGCACCACTTCGATGGCGACGGTCTCACCGGCGCGAGCCCTGAAGCGGAAAAAGTCGACGTCGTCGCCGGCCGGGGAAATCTCGGACAGGTGCTGGTCGGTGGAAAAGGGCGGCGCGATCCAAACCGCCCGGTCGAAGCGATCGTTCGGCTCGAAGGCGTCCCGCGGGCGCAGGAAGCGCGGCAGGAACTTCAACCGGCTGCCGGCAAGGTCGTTGTCGCCGGCCTCGAAGCTCTCGAAGTCGGCGGCCTCCTGGCGCAGGTGATTGAGGTTGAGGCCGCCGTGGCGCCGCAGGTCTGTCTCGCGCTCGAAGCCGGAGGTCTGGTCGCCGCCGCAGGACAGGCCGGCGATGCCGCCGGTGACGTCGAGGTCGCCGTAGTCGATGCGCACGAAGCCGAAAAAGCGGTCCACGAAGACCTCGAAGCTGTTGCCGCCGCCGTCTTCTTCGGCGTCGGACCGGGGCACCTGCGAGAAGCGCACGGCGAGGCCGTAGGGATCGACCTCGAAGGCGATCTCGCCGCCGGCCGAGGGATCGAGATCACTCCATAGGGGCGCGATCCTCGGCGGGCCGGAGAGCAGCTCGCGCGGGGTCGGCGAACGGTCCGTATCGCCGGCCTCGAAGGTCAGCGAGCCATTGGCATTGATCCACAAGCTGTCGTATCGCCGGCCGCAGAAAGGCACCGTAAAGGGCAAGAAGATCTGCAGTGCCTGGTCGTTGGACAGCGTCACCGGGCCCTCGGGGCCGGCATTGAAGGCGATGTCGATGCCGCTGATGGGTTGACCGGCGAGGGGCGTCAGGGCGACTCGATCGAGGGGCGCGTCGAGGTCGCCATCGGTCGACTCGTCGCTGCCGTTGTAGAACTCCTCCGGGCCGGGCAGGGGATTGAACGGCGGCGTGCTGAAGGTGCCGGCGATCAGGCCGTCCGTGAACACCGCGTAATCGGCCCCGGCGGTGAGACCGGCGAGGGTGTAGCTGCCGACGAAGGGGTCCGCCGGGGCGAAGTCGTCGGTGGTGGCGCTCGAGATGGCCGACACGGCATCGAGGAAGGGATCTGCCAGGTTGCGGGCGATGACGTTGACGCCGGTCAGCGGGGTGGTGCCGTTGGGGCCCAAGATGGTGCCACCAATGGTGCCCGTGGTGGCGCTGAAGTCGGGCGCTGGATAGAGCGTCGAGAGGGCCGCAATGTCGTCCCGGTGGGGTGTCGAGGTGCCGGCGACGGGGCCGAAGTAGAGCGGGTACATGGTCTCGATGGTGCCACCGAGGGGAGGAACCGGAAAAGTGTCGTCGGGGAACGGCCCGCTGGTGTCGCCGAAGACGAGCTGGCCGTTGACATTGCTGTGGGCGAGGTTCTGGAAGTGCCCGAGCTCGTGGACCATGATGTCGAGGGCGACGGTGGCGTCGGTCAGCGCCGGCCCGTTGAGGAACAAGGCGGCCTCTTCGATCTCGCAGCGCAGCGGATCCAGCCACTCGGCCCCGGCGAAGCCGAACATGCCAGAATTTTCTCCGAACAGCTCGACGAAGATTTCGCCGGTGTCGTCGAAGGCGATCGGGTTGAGGCCGTCCGGCGCCGCCGTGTTCAAGAACTGGGCGAAGTTGTCGACGGTGATGTCGACCGGCATGCGACCGGGGGCGGCGAAGGTGGTGGTCGCCGAGGGCAGATCGGTCCAGCGCTGCTGGGCGGTGAGAAAGAGGTCGGTGGCGTCGTCGTTGCTCAGGCCGGCGAGGGGCCCGAGGTCGAGGTCGAAGGGAATGGCCCGGCCGCCGTCGGGCCAGCGGTGGGGTTCGCCGGGACGACAGTTGACCAGCGGACCGCCGGCGAAGGCCGGCAGGGCGAGAAGGGTGCCGAGAGCGAGGATCGTCAGGCCGCGGCTGGAACGGCTCATGGCGAGACCGCTCCCTGAATGCGCTGGCGCAGCTCGTCGTAGGACACCGGGCCGCCGCTCCAGCCGGCCGGAGGCGAGGTCATGCGGTCGAAGAGGCCGGCGTTGCCGACCTCGTTGAGGGCGGTGGCGCCGGTGGCGGGACCGGTCACCGAGAAGCAACCCTGGCCGAGGCCGACGGTGGTGGAGAGGCCGGAGGCGCTGGGACGGGTGGTGAGCAGGAGGTACTCGCTGCCGACCTCGAGACGGGGCAGGAAGTCGAGCAAGGAGTGACGCCGGGAGTTGCTGGTAGCGGCCGAGGTCACCATCCGGATCTCGGCGAAGAGCTGACCGTTCTCGGCCTCGAAGGAGCCCTTGAAGGTCTCGGAGACGTGCAGGCGATAGGTCACCGTCGGAATCTCGCCGCCGCCCACGGCGGCGCTGCCACGGTGGGCTTCGACGACGGTACCGCGAAAGACCCGATCGGCACTGGAGCACATCTCATCGAGGTTGAGCTTTTGAACCAAGGCCGCCCCGGCAGGTGCGGCTCCCCAGGCGGCGGAGAGGCTCAGGAACACGAGTAGCGGACGAAACTTCAAAGCAAACATTCATCGTCTCCTTCGGCATGAAAGACCAAGAGCAACGCACTGTGAGTGAATCGAAGCGACGACCTGCAGGCGACCGTTCAGGTCACTCGAGGGAGGGAGGAGGCAACCGCGATTCGAGTTGTTGGACCGCAAACATGTATATGCGTTTCAGCTGAGGGACGGGGACAGAAAGGCGGTAATTCTGTGCTCATAGGAATAGAAGAATTGAGCGGTGGCGATGGCCTGATCGATGCGCTTCTCGGAGCCGGCGAGAGAATCGGTTAAAATAGATCGAGTTCGAAGTTTTCAGGTGAGGATCTGAACGGAAATCCCGACAAACCACGGTGAGGACCGGCTGGCGCCCCGGGTGCCCGTCCGGAACCCCGAAGAAGTCCATCGGTCGCCTCCTCGAGGCGCCCAGGAGAATGGCGTGAGCGAGCAAGCCCAGACCTTCGAGTTTCAAGCCGAGACGCAGCAGCTTCTCAACTTGATGATCCACTCCCTGTACACCAACAAGGAGATCTTCCTCCGCGAGTTGGTGTCCAACGCCTCCGACGCCCTCGACCGATTGCGCTTCGAGGCCCTGACCCGCCCCGAGCTGATCGGCGACGACGAGCTGGAGATCCGCCTCGAGCCGGATGCCGACGCCCGCACCCTGACCATTCACGACAACGGCATCGGGATGAATCGCGACGAGGTGATCGCCAACATCGGCACCATCGCCAAGTCCGGGACTCGTGAGCTGATGGAGAAGGTGCGGGCGGGCGAGTCGGAAGCTCAGCTCGCCGAGCTCATCGGGCAGTTCGGTGTCGGCTTCTACTCCTCCTTCATGGTGGCCGACCGGGTCGTGCTGGTCACCCGTCGGGCGGGGGAGAGTGGGGCGACGCGCTGGGAGTCCTCGGGGGATGGTCGCTACGACCTCGCCGAGGCCAGCCGTGACAGCCACGGCACCTCCATCACCCTCCACCTCAAGGCCGCCGATGGCGAGGACGGCATCGATGACTTCACCCAGGAATGGCCGCTGCGCCAGGTGGTCAAGCGCTACTCCGACTTCGTCACCTACCCGGTTCGTCTGAAGGTCGAGCGCGAGAAGCCGAAGCTCGACGACGAGGGCAATCCGGTCGAAGGCGGTGACACCGAATCGGTGGTCGAAGACCTCACCCTCAACTCGATGAAGCCGATTTGGACGCGCTCCGAGTCAGAGGTCGAGGGCGACGAGCTGAAGGAGTTCTACCGCCACATCTCGCACGACTGGAACGACCCCATGCAGCCCATCTGGCTGAAGGCGGAAGGGCGTTTCGAGTACCAGGCCCTGCTGTTCATCCCGGGCTCGGCGCCCTACGACCTCTACTACATGGCCTTCAAGGCGGGGTTGCAGCTCTACGTCCGCCGGGTCCTGATCATGGAGCACTGCGAGGACCTTCTGCCGCGCTACCTGCGCTTTCTCAAGGGCGTGGTGGAGGCTTCCGATCTGCCCCTCAACGTCTCCCGCGAGCTGCTGCAGCAGAACCGCCAGATGGCGGCTATCCGCAAGGGGCTGGTGCGCAAAGTCCTCGACACGCTGCGCAAGATGAAACAGGACGAGGGGGAGCGTTACCTCGAATTCTGGGGCGAGTTCGGCCGCGCCCTCAAGGAAGGGGTGGGCGAGGAGCAGGACTACCGCGACCGCGTCATCGAGCTCCTGCTCTTCGAGAGCTCCCACGGCGAGGAGCTGACCTCCTTGGCCGACTACGTGGGCCGCATGGGTGAGGACCAGAACGAGATCTACTACCTCACCGGCGAGTCGCGCGAGGCGGTTGCCGCGTCACCCCATCTCGAGGCCTTCCGCGACAAGGAGATCGAGGTTCTCTATCTGGTCGATCCGGTCGATGAGCTGATGGTGCAGTCGCTCCACGAGTACGAAGGCAAGGCCTTGAAGTCGGTCGGCAAGGGCACCGTGGACTTGACTGCGGAAGAGGACAAGGAAGCCAAGAAGAAGGAGATGGAGGAGCTCGAGGAGAGCTTCTCGCCGCTCCTCGAGGCCCTCCAGAAGTCCCTCGACGAGACGGTCAAGCAGGTGCGCCTCTCGGGGCGCCTGACGACCTCGCCGGCTTGCCTGGTCGGGGCCGAGCACGACTACAGCCCGCAGCTCGAGAAGCTGCTGCAGAAGGGCAAGGGAGGAGGCGCCAAGCAGCGCCGGATCCTCGAGCTCAACCCCGAGCACGACATCGTCCGAAGCCTGCTGGATCGCCACCAGGCCGATGCCGAAGACGGCGCCGTTGGCGACTATGCGGAGCTGCTGCTCGGCTATGCGACCCTGGCGGAGGGATCCGAGCTGACCAACCCGGTGCGCTTCAACAGCCTGGTCGTCGAGCTGTTGTCTCGCGGCTTGGCCGCCGAGGGCGGCTGAGCCGCACCTCGAGGGTTGCCGAGGCCGCCGTTCGACCCCGCTGCGGGCGGGCCATTGAGTTCGTCGGTGGCTCGCGACTGCCCCGCCTCGCCGGCCGATCATCGGCGCGCCTCGCGCTTCGAGGAAGGGCTCGTCATCGTTCTGAGGCGAGCGGGAAGAGCCTTCGCTGCCGTGGTGAAGGCTGCGAGTGTTCAGTGCCAGGTGGGGAAGGAGAACGTCGCGGTGAAGACCAAACTCGCGCTGTCGATTTGTCCCGCTTTGGCAGAGGTTTGCACTGTATAGATGATATTCTATGTTTAGCAGGCCTTCCTTGAAGGCTTGCGACATCAAAACAGCGGAACTCAATCGGGAGATCTCGACGTGACTTGGGACGAGACAGACGACAATACGACCTACACCGTGGTGGTCAATCATGAGGAGCAGTACTCCATTTGGCCGGTCGATCGCGACATGCCTCTGGGCTGGAAGGCGGTCGGTAAGGAAGGTACCAAGCAGGAGTGCCTCGACTACATCGAAGAGGTCTGGACCGACATGCGTCCGCTGAGCCTGCGCAAGAAGATGGAAGAAGCCCAGCAAGAGAGCGCCGGCTGAGTCGTATCGCGGCGCCATCGGCCTGGCTGTTGGCCGATAGCCGGGGCCTCTTCGCGACCTCCGGACAACCGCCTTCGCCGCTCCTCGAGCGCCTGCGCCAGCAGGCCACCGAAGCGGTGCAGGCGGTGTACCTGGGGGCGTCGAATGGTCACGATCCGGCGGCCCGGGAGATTTTCGAGGCGGCCATGGCGGGGGTCGGAGTCGAGCGCCGAGAGGCGATCCCGCGGTATCCCGAGGAGCGACATCTTCGGGCCCTTGCCCGAGCCGAGATCATCGTGCTGGCGGGAGGCGATCCCGCCGTTGGTTGGCGCGGCTTCGAGGCGGCAATGCTGCTACCGCTGCTCGAAGAGCGCTATCGCGCCGGCGCGACGCTGATCGGTATTTCCGCTGGAGCGGTCCAGATGGGCCTGGGCTTCGAGGACGGTGATGAGGTCCGTCGCGGCCTCCGGTGGGCCCCCTTCTGGGTGGCCGTCCACGCCGAAGGGGAGGACTGGCAAGGCCTTCGCCGTCAGGTGGCGGCGGATTCTCTGGGCCGGCCCGGGTTGGCGGTCCCCGGCGGAGCACAGGTGCAATTCGGCGCCGGCGGCCGAGTTCTGAACGGCGGTCCCAAGGTCGGCCGCCTGCTGGGCGAAGACTTCGAATGGTGGGTCCCGTCGCCGGTGGCGATGGGCCTCGAGGCAAACCGATAGGAACGACCCGGTTCGGAAGCCCGGCTGGGTCGGCTGAGGAGAACCAGATGGCTGAAATGGGAAAGTACTGCAAGGCCTATCTCGCCAAAGACTTGCGCGCCTTCGCGTCGTGGAGCGAGAAGACCGACCAGCTGATGCGCGAAAAGAAGGTGGTCGATGGCCAGGAGGTCGAGGTCGAGCGCGACAGCCTCGACGACGAGGACATCCTCTACCTGCAGGAGAACTACACCGTCACCGACGGCATCTTCATCGACGAGCACATCATCTTCGATGACATCACCGACGAGTGGAAAGACTTCTGCCACGACAAGCTGCAGTTCGAGATCCCGGTCTACGAGCCGATCGAGATCAAGCCAGCGGAGGCCGACTCGGCGAGCGCCTGAGGTCCGCCTCCATCTGCATCAAAGGCCGGCCGCCGGGAACAACCCGGTGCGCCGGCCTTGTCCGTTTGGCGTCGAGGATGGGGTGAGTCCGCAGAACCTGTGCGTGTGTCCTGCAGCGCATCTCAACAATCAACCGGTTGCCGCGCGCCGCGAGGTGCTATCCAGCACCGCGCTTCCGAGCCCGATCAGGGCGAGGCGGCGCCCTTGGCGCCGAGGATGGGGGTGCCTGGCCGGCCGCGAGGCGCACAACATGTGCGTGCTGGCGGGCCGCGCAGACCCGAGGGGGCGCCCAGCAGGTTGTTGAAAATTGCTTCCGGGCGCGGCGGCGCCCTTGGCGCATGGGGTGAGTCCGCAGAACCTGTGCGTGTGTCCTGCAGCGCATCTCAACAATCAACCGGTTGCCGCGCTTCCGAGCCCTATCAGGGCGAGGCGGCGCCCTTGGCGCCGGGGATGGGGTGAGGCCGCAGGACCTGTGCGTGTGTCCTGATCAGCGCACGCCAACAATCAATCGGTTGCAGCACGCAGCGAGGTGCTAGTCAGCACCGCGCGTCCGAGCCCGATCAGGGCGAGGCGGCGCCCTTGGCGCCGGGGAGGGGGGTGAGGCCGCACGACCTGTGCGTGCGGCCGAGGGGGGCGCCTAGCCCCCTATGGATAATCGTCGAGCTCTTGGAAGGGCAGTCCGCAGGGATAGAAGATGTTGAAAACCGGCTGCTCGATGACCTCCGCGAAGCGCAAGAAGCGGGGCCCCCAGAGCTCGAGATTGGACTTGCCGGCCTCGATCGCCTGGTAGTCGGCGAGGGAGATGCCGAGAGCTTCGGCGAGGGCTTCGGGGGTCTTTTGACGCACCTTGCGCTGCGCTGTCACCAGCTCCCCGAGCTGACCGTTGCGGGCATCTGCGGCCCGGCCGCTGGCAGCGATCAGGCGGGAGGTCGGAGCATCGAGCTGGATGGCGAGCTGGGCGAGGAGAGGGCCCGCTGCCTCGGCCTCGGTCGTGCCGCCCTCGAGGGCCTGGTACTCACCCGGCGCAAGGTCGAGATGGCGGGCCATGACATCGGCCTCGATGGACTTCTTTTCCCGCTCTTTCTTGAGCACGTCTCCGAGCTTCATCTGACCGCTCCTTTGTCGAATCGCATGAAAATTCCATTGATCTTAAAAATAGATGTCAAGGAATATATTATCGCGCTCAGCCCGCCCATTGCCAGCCCCGCAGGCGCCAGCGGCGCCCCGGGACGGCGAGGGCGCCGAGGTAGCCTTCGCCGGGCTCGAGATGGAAGAGGGACCAGCCGCGGGCGATCTCCGGGTCGCCGTCGAGGGCCAGGAAGCGCGGTTCGTCCAGCGAGACGTCGAAGCGGTCGAGGGGGAGCGACAGGCCGTCGCCGGTGGCCTTGACGTAGGCCTCCTTGCGGGTCCAACAGCGGAAGAAGGCGCGGTCCTTGGAGCTGCCGGCGGCGACGGCCCGCAAAGCGACCCGTTCGCTGCGCGAGAAGAAGCGCTCGGCGAGGTCTTCGGCGTCCGGCATCGGTCGCAGCCGTTCCAGGTCGACACCCACCTCGGGACCCTGGAGGACGGCGATCAGAGCCAGCTCGTGGGAGTTGCTGAGATTGAAGCTCAAGGTGCCGGAATCTTCGGCGGCGGGTTTGTCTTTCGGACCATAGGAAAAGCGTATATCTCGCGGGGCGCGGTCCAGGTATTGGCCGAGGAGGCGTCGCAGGACGCCGCGACCGACGGTGAAGCGTCGCCGGTGACGATCGAAGTGGAAGCGATCGGCGCGCTGCCGCTCATCCTGCGAGAGGAGATCACGGCAGGCAGCCACTTTCTCCGCCGGTGGGTCGAGGGGAACCCGCCAGAGGTGGATCTCGTCGGCCGCGGGCGGAGTCATGGCCGGGGCGGGGGAGAACTGCGCCAGGTCGGTCACTGCGGAATCATCTCACCGAGGGCGCGACGAGGGCCTTCGGGTTGTCGAACGGGGCCTGCTGTCGAGGCGGAGGGCCGGTCAGGCGGTGGCCGCCTGCTCTTCCGGCTGCACGTCCTCGAGCTCGACGGCGACCAGCTTCGAAACCCCCTTCTCCTCCATCGTGACGCCGTAGAGGGTCGAGGCTGCTTCCATCGTCAGCTTGTTGTGGGTGATGACGATGAACTGGGTCTCCCCGGCCATCTCCCGCACCAGCTCGACAAAGCGCAGGGTGTTGACGTCGTCGAGGGGGGCGTCGACCTCGTCCAGGATGCAGAAGGGCGAAGGCTTGGTCTGGAAGAGGGCGAAGAGCAGGGCGATGGCGGTCAAGGCCTTCTCGCCGCCGGACATCAGCATGATGTTCTGAGTGCGCTTGCCCGGCGGCCGGGCGATGATCTCGATGCCGCTCTCGAGAACGTCCTCTTCGTCGAGCAGGCGCATCTCCGCCTCGCCGCCGCGGAAGAGGTGGGTGAAGATGCGCGAGAAGCTGGCGTTGACTTCGGCGAAGGTGGCCGTGAAGCGCTCCGTCGAAGCTTGGTCGATCTCGTGGATGGTGGCTCGCAGGCGCTCGACGGACTCGATCACATCGGTCCGCTGAGTGGTGAGGAACTGGTGCCGCTCTTCCTTCTCGGCGAACTCCTCGACGGCGAGCAGATTGACCGGGCCCAAGCGCTCGAGGGTGGCCTTGAGTCGCGCCAGGTCGCTCTCCATCTCGGGCAGATTGGTGGGCGGCTCGCCGGCGTTGGCCGGGAGCTCGGCATCGAAGCTCTCGCGGAAGGCGGCGGTGAGGTGTTCCGCCTCCTGGCCCAGGCCGGCCCGTCGAATGCGCAACTCGCCGAGCTGCTGCACCATCTGCTCGCGATGCTGGCGCAGCTCGGCGATTTTGCCTTCGAGCTCCTTGAGGAGGGCGCGCTGATCGTCGAGCCGGGTCTGGGCTTCGATCACCGCCTGCTGGCTGGCCTCGCGGCGCTCGAGGGCGCTCTGCAGCTCGCCTTCGGCGGCCTTGATCTGCTCGCCGAGGTCGCCGCGGGAGCCGTCCAGGCGCCGCGCTTCGTCCTGCCACTGGGTGACCTGCCCCTCGCCCTCCGTGATCTCGCGCTGCAGGCGCTCGATCTCGCGATCGTGGGCCGCTAGGCGTTCGCGCAACAGGTCGAGGCGGCCGCGGCGTCCGGCGCTCGCTTCGCGCAGGCCCTCGCGCTCGGCCTTGGCGGCCTCGCGCTCCGCTTCCAGGCTCTCGAGCTGCTGCTGGCTGCTGGACTGGCGCTCTTCAGCGCCGCCCAGGCGACCGTCGATCTCGCCCTGGGCGGCGATCAAACGCTCCACCTCGGCCTCGACCGCCGCCTTTTCCACGGCCAGGCTCTCGCCGGCCTCGGCGAGGCGACGATGACGGGTCTCGGCGTTCTCGCGGCGGGTCTCCGCCACCGCCAGCTCCTGGCGTAGCTGGGCGAGCTCTTCGCGCAAGCGGTTCGAGTCGCGGGCCAGGGTGGTGCGTTGCTCGACCAGTGCCTCGAGGGCCTGGCGGGCGGCGGCGAGGGCCGCTTCCTGGCGCGGCACCGCTTGCTCGAGGTCGGCGAGCTCGCGCTCGCGCTCGAGGACGCCGGGAGCCGCCTGACGGCTCTCGACGTAGACCAGGCCGCCGCTCGCCCAGACGCCGTCGCGGGCGATGAAGTCGATCCCGGGGTACTGCCGGGCCAGGCGGGCGGCGTCGTCGGCGGTCTCGACCAGATAGGCGGGGGGGAGCGAGGCGGCGAGGTCCGCCGGCAGAGCCAGGGCCTGCTGCAGCGCGATGACCGCTGCCGGATCGTCTACCGTCGGGCTCGCCTCGCCGAGGTCTGCGAGAGGATGGACCAGCGTCGTCTTGACCTCGCCGGCGGCGAGCTGCGCCACCAGGTCGGCGGAATCGGCGCTCCCCAGCACCACCGCATCGGTGAGGTCGGCGAGGTAGAAGTCCAGGCTGCGCTCCCAGCCATCGAGAACCTCGACGCGATCCGCCAGGAAGGTCGGCTCGGCGATGCCGGCCGCCGCCAAGGCGGCTTCGACCCGGCCGCGGCGCTCGGCATGGGCGCGTGACAGCTCGACCAGCAAGCGCTGCCGCTGACGGGCCTCGCGCAGGCCTTCTTCGACTCGCTGCAGGTGCTGGCTGGCCTCCGCCTCGCGTCCCTGGACGGCCTCGAGAGCGCTGCTCAGCTCACCGCCCTTGGCCTGCCGGTCGCCGACCTCGCGCTCGAGATGGGTGACCTGCTCGCGGCTCAGCTCCCAGGCTTCGCGGGCGAGCTCGAGCTCCGCCCCCTGTGCCTCCTGCTCGCGCGCCAGTCGGTGGCGCTGGAAGTTGCCCTTTTCGAGCTGAATGTCCGCCTGGTGGCGCTCACGGCGCAGCTCCTGAATGCCGCGCACCGCTTCGGCCATGTCGCGGCGCAAGCCCTCGACGCGTTCGGCGGCACGCTGCAGTGCGGTGTCGGCGGCCGAGATCTTGGCCTCGTCGCGATCGACCTCGTCCGCTGCGCGATCGAGGTCGGTCACGTGCTCTTGGCGCCGTTCTTGGTGGCCGCCGAGGTTCTTGCGCTGCTCCTCGATGTCGCCTTGCCGCCGGTCGGCGAGGGCACGGCTCTGGGCGGCCCGCTCACCGATCTCGTTCAGCCGTTGGCGGTTGGCGTTGAGAAACTGCTGCCGTCCCTCGATGGTGGCGGCCAGGTCCGCCTGCCGCTGATGGCGCTCAGCGAGCTGGCTGGCAAGGGTGTCGAGGGTTTCGCGGCCGGCCACCAAAGTGGCTTCCTCGCGACTCAGGGACGACGTCGACTCGGCTTCCTGGGTCTGGGCTTCGGCGATCCGGCCGTCGACCTCCCGCAGGCGATCCGAGAGGTGACTCCAGCGCGCCAGCAGGACCTTCTCGAGCAGCTCCCGGTGTTCCTTTTCCCGTTCCCGGTAGCGCCGCGCGGCGCCCGCCTGGCGTTTGAGGGAGCGCAGCGAGCGCTCGACCTCGGAGAGGATGTCGTCGAGGCGCAGCAGGTTGGCCTTCGATTCCTCGAGCTTGATCTCGGCGATGCGCCGGCGCGCCTTGTAGCGGGTGATGCCGGCGGCTTCCTCGAGCAGCTTGCGACGTTCCTGGGGCTTGCCCGACAAGATCATGCCGATCTTGCCCTGCTCGATCACCGAGTAGGCGCGAATGCCCAGGCCGGTGTCCATCAGGAGATCCTTGATCTCCTTGAGGCGGACCACCTTGCCGTTGAGGGTGTAGCGGCTCTCGCCGGTGCGGAAGACCCGCCGGCCGATCTGCAGCCGACCGTCCTCGGTCTGGGAAAGCCCCGGGTCGGCCTGCAGCGTGAGGTTGACCTCCGCCATGCCGAGCGGCTTGCGGCGCTGCGATCCGGCGAAGATGACGTCCTCCATCTTGCCGCCGCGCAGGCTTTTGGCGCTTTGCTCGCCGAGCACCCAGGTGACGGCATCGGAGAGGTTGGACTTGCCGCAGCCGTTGGGTCCCACGATGGACGTGATGCCGCCGGCGAACTGAATCGTCACCGGGTCGACAAAGGACTTGAAGCCCGAGATTTCGAGGCGATCTAGCTTCAGCATGGAGCTCCCGAAGGGTGGACGTCGTTCGAGCCGGGAGAATAGCAAGAGATCCGCCCGCACCACAACCTGTGGGGTGCAATTTCAGGGCGGCTACTAGATCTGGTACCGCTGGCGGCCCGCCGGCTGGAGGCCCTTTCGCTTCTGGATGGCCTGCCGGGAGATCAGCTCTGGCGCGGGATCAGGAGCGGGAAGTAGAACACCACCCACAGCACGAAGGGGAAAGCGAGCTTGAAGGGCAAGTCCAGCAGGTGCTTGCCGAGGCCGTAGAAGTTGCGGGCGAAGGCACCGTAGTTCTCCAGGCTCCAGCTACCGAGCTGGGTGGCGTAGCCGAACTTGACCCAGAAGAAGGCCAGCAGGATGTGGAAGAAGACCGATAGCAGGAGGGCCCAGCCGAGCTTCTCGAGGCGTTCCCGCCAGGGGATCGCGGGCACCGCCAGGAAGAGGCTGCCGAGGAGCAGGAGATGAAAGTGCAGGTCGGTGGCGCGGAACGAGTAGACCTGACGCCGGGATGGCGGAAAGTCGCTGCGGTGGACCACCACGTAACCGCGGTCGCGATACTCCTTCTCGGGATGAAAGTAGAGCTCCGTGACGTCCGGGCTCTCGGAGAGATTCAGCAGGTTCTCGGCGCTGACCTTCAAGAAGCGGTTGTAGAACGGGGTGATCAGCATCCAAACGACGATCACCGGCACCGCCCAGGCGAGGAGCCGGAGCAGGAAGGGGCGGAGCGCCAGGCCGGAAGTGCTCAGCTCGCCGCTTTCCGCGGGGCCGCGAACTTGCTGGCCCAGAAAATCCACAGCAGGACGCCGAACAGGATCACCACGGTTTGCCAGACCACCGTGTGGGAGGCGTCGAAGAAGCTGCGGAAGTAGACGCCGGTGAAGAACAGCGCCACCACTCGCACCAGGTTGATGAACTGAATCGCCAGCACGCCGAGAAAGATGCCCGTTAGCCGGGCTTTCCAGGGCGCGGGGAAGGCGAGCACCGCCGAGACGAAGATCAGCATAGTCTCGACGCCGTTGCAGCCATTGCGGATGTTGACCGCGAAACGCGGGTTCTCGATGATCGTGCCGCGCATCGTGATGCCCTGGCCGAGCAGGTTGAGGGCGATGCCGCTGGCTTTGGCGACGCCGGCCGTGAAGGGCTCGATCACGTGGTCGTTGACGGCCGGCAGGGAAACGGCCGTGAAGCTCAGCCCGAGGAGGGCGACGAAGACCACCAGGAAGAGGATTTCTCGCCGTCGGCTGGGAGGAGTCTCAGCGGTTTTCGAGTCTTTTTTTGCCATGAATTTTCGGGGTTCCGACGGGCTCTTTCGCCCGCCGGGTCGAATATAGCAGGCCGATGAAAAGGTCGTCACCTCGGCCGCCTTCGCGGCGCTCGGAGCTCGATTGACACTCCTCCGTGGCGCGCGTACCATTTCGGGCGATTCGGAGGGCACCGGTTTTGAGTGAAACACTGATCGAGAAGGGCACCATCCTCGACGCGGAGCAGATGCGTCGCATCATCCGCCGCATGGCCGGCGAGATCGTGGAGCGTAACGGCGGTGTGAAGGGTCTGTTGCTGGTCGGCATCCGCACCCGCGGTGTGCCGCTGGCGGAGGCTTTGGCGCGCGAGATCGAGGCCATGGAGGGCGCCTCGGTGGCTCTCGGCACCCTCGACATCACCCTCTATCGTGACGACCTTTCGACCATCGCCCCTCAGCCGGTGGTCAAGGGAACCCACTTCCCGGTCGATCTCGAGGGGCAGACGGTGGTGCTGTGCGACGACGTCCTCTATACCGGGCGAACGGTGCGCGCCGCCCTCAACCATCTGGCCGACTACGGGCGACCGAAGTCGGTTCAGCTGGCGGTCTTGATCGACCGCGGCCATCGCGAGCTGCCGATCCAGGGAGACGTGGTGGGCGAGGCGGTGCAGACGGCCGAGCTCGAGGTCATCGAGGTCAGCTTTCAGAAGACCGATGGCTCTGAGCGAGTGCGTCTCCTCGAGCGGACCGCCTCCTGATGGCCGAGGGCTGGAAGCGCAAAGATCTGCTCGGCATCGCCGAGTTGTCGGCGGCGGAGATTCGCCAGATCCTGGATACCGCCGAGTCCTTCCACGAGGTCGCGGAGCGGCCGATCAAGAAGGTGCCGACGCTGCGCGGCAAGACGGTGGTCAACCTCTTCTTCGAGGCCTCGACGCGAACCCGTTCGAGCTTCGAGATCGCCGAAAAGCGGCTGTCCGCCGATGGCTTGAACTTCTCGTCATCGACCTCCGCACTCTCGAAGGGCGAGAGCCTGGTCGACACCGCCCTCAACCTGCAGGCGATGGCGCCGGACCTGATCGTCATCCGGCATCGCCATCCGGGGGCTCCGCACCTGCTGGCCAAGCGTCTCGAGGCGGGCATCATCAACGCCGGCGACGGCGCCCACGAGCATCCCACCCAGGCGCTCCTCGACGCCCTCACCATTCGCCAGCGCAAGGGCGACATCGCGGGCCTCAAGGTGACCATCGTCGGCGACATCGAGCACAGCCGGGTGGTGCGCTCGAACATCCACCTGCTCACCAAGCTCGGCGCCGAGGTCACCGTGGCGGGACCCTTCACCATGTTGCCGGCGGGTATCGAGGCTCTGGGAGTGCGGGTCTGTCACGGTCTCGACGAGGCCCTCAAAGGGGCCGACGTGGTGATGATGCTGCGCATCCAGATGGAGCGCCAAAGCCGCTTCCTGTTCCCCTCGACGCGCGAGTATTTCCGCCTCTTCGGCTTGACTCGCCAGCGCCTGGCCCTGGCCGCCGACGATGTCATCGTGATGCATCCGGGGCCGATGAATCGCGGCGTCGAGATCGCCAGTGACGTCGCCGACGGTCCCGAGTCGGTGATCCTGGAGCAGGTGACCAACGGCGTGGCGGTGCGCATGGCGGTGCTCTACCTGCTTTCCGGCGCTGGGGAGGATCTCGCGTGAAGACTCTGGTACGTGGCGGGCGGCTGGTGGATCCCAGCCAGGATCTCGATGGCTTCTACGACCTGTTGATCGAGGACGGCGCGGTGGCGCGCATCGACGACGCCCTCGACGGCGATGGGGCCGAGATCTTCGAGGCCGATGGCATGGTGGTCTCTCCGGGCCTGATCGACATTCACGTCCACCTGCGGGAGCCCGGTGAGGAGTACAAGGAGACGGTGGCCACCGGTACCCGGGCGGCCGCCGCCGGCGGCTTTACGGCGGTGGCCTGCATGGCCAACACCCGGCCGGTCAACGATTCTCGGACGGTGACCGAGCACATTCTCGAAGAGGCCCGCCGGGCCGGCTATGCCCGGGTCTATCCGATCGGTGCGGTCAGCAAGGGAATGAAAGGGGAGGAGCTGGCCGAGATCGGCGAGATGGTCGATGCCGGCGTCGTCGCCGTCTCGGACGACGGTCTGCCGGTGAAGAATGCCGAGCTGATGCGCCGGGCCCTGCTCTACACCCGCCACTTCGACGTGCCGGTGATTCAGCATGCCGAGGATCTCGATCTCACCGGCTCCGGCGTGATGCACGAAGGCGAGTGGGCGACGCGCCTCGGCCTACCAGGCATTCCGGGAGCCTCCGAGGACGTGGTGGTGGCGCGTGACCTCCTCCTCCTCGAGGACACCGCCGGTCGCTATCACGTCGCCCATCTCTCGACCGCCCGCAGCTTGGCGATGGTGCGCCGAGCGCGCGCCGCCGGCCTGCGGGTGACCTGCGAGGTCTCGCCGCACCATCTGCTGCTCACCGACCGGGCGGTGGCCGACAGCGAGATGTCGACCGCCACCAAGATGAAGCCGCCGCTGCGCGCCGAGCAAGATCGCGAGGCTCTGGTGGCCGGGTTGGTGGACGGCACCGTCGACTGCATCGCGAGCGACCACGCGCCGCACCATCGCGACGAGAAGGACGTCGAGTTCAGTGCGGCACCCTTCGGCATCGTTGGTCTCGAAACCACCCTCAGCCTGTGCCTGGACCGTTTGGTGCGGCCCGGAGTCGTGACCCTGTCGCGCTTGATCGAGCTGCTGTCGACGGCGCCCGCCCGGGTGCTCGGCATTCCCGGTGGCTCCTTGGCGGTCGGTCAGCCGGCGGACATCACCGTCTTCCATCCCGACCGTCCGGTGACCGTCCAGGCGGACGCGCTGCGAGCCAAGTCCCACAATACGCCTTTCGACGGTTGGAAGCTGCGTGGCGCTCCGGTGACCACCTTCGTCGGCGGTCGCCGCGTCACCATCGACTGACGGCGGGGAATTCACCGCCCCGGCCTTCGGTTGAAGGCGGCGCAGTCGATTCACGGCTCGGCGCCGTCAGCCGTTTCTTCAGGCGATGGCGTCGCGACCAACTGCCAGCCTGCCGACGATCATGACGACCGAACTCCTCGCCACCGCTCTGCGCGCCGCCGAAGCCGGTGCCGATGTCGTGCGTCGCCATTTCCGCGCCGCCGACCTGCGGGTGGCCGAGAAGGCGGCTCACGACTTCGTCAGCGAAGCCGACACCGGCGCCGAGGCGGCGATCGTTGCGGAGATCCATCGCCGTCACCCGGACCACCGCATCCTCGCCGAGGAAGGTGGTGCCGTCGCCGGGGAAGGAGGGTCGCGGCAGAGTGCCCCGGAGTGGATCATCGATCCGCTGGACGGAACCACCAACTTTCTCCACGGCTTGCCGATGTGTGCCGTATCGGTGGCCTGCCGCCGCGGCGACAGGCTCGAGGCCGGGGTCATTCTCGATCCCTTGCGGCGCGAGACCTTCACCGCGCTGCGGGGCGGTGGAGCCGAATGGAACGGCCGGCCGATGCGGGTGTCGCAGCGCCCTTCCCTCGACGGCGCTTTCCTGGCGACCGGCTACCCCTTCAAGGCGCGGCGGGCGCTCGACCTCTATCTCGACGTGTTCCGGGAGGTCTTCCTGCGGGCCAAGGCGATCCGGCGCTGCGGCGCCGCCGCCCTCGACCTCGCCTACACGGCGGCGGGCGTGTTCGACGGCTTCTTCGAATTTCGCCTTGCGCCGTGGGATCTGGCGGCCGGCGTGCTGATGGTCGAGGAGGCCGGCGGCCGGGTGAGTGACCTCGATGGTGGGCCTTCTTACCTCGAAACCGGTAATATCGTGGCTGGAGGAGCGGCGGCTCAGCCGGACCTGTTGGCCGTCGTCGGCAGCATCGCCGACGAAGCGGCCCTGGAGCGGCTCGATCCGACCGCACGGACCCTTCCCCCGAGTCTCAACGTGAAGCCCTCGTCGTGAAACACTGGAAGCTCAAACTGCGCCGCCGAGACCCTGCCCCCTCGGCCTTCGAATTTCAGTTCCACCCGGCGGACATCCGTCGCAGGGTGCGCTATTTCTTCCTGACCCGCGGGCAGGTGGCCGCGGGAGTGGTGGCAGTGCTTCTCCTGCTCACCGTCTTCGCCTTTGCGATCCGCGTTTCTCCGGACGTGATCCGAGGTCTCCTCGGCCTGCGCGAAATGCCGGTCCTCGAAGCCGAAAGGGTGCGTCAGGGGGAGCGTCTCCAGGCCATGATCGACCGCCTGGGGGAGCTCGAAGCACGCGGTGAGTCGCTGCGCCTCAAGGTCGACAAGATCTCCCTCGCCTACGGTTTGACCAACGACGAGTCGATCGGCCAGGGCGGCTTCCCGGCGACCCCGTCGCCGGCACCGGTGCCGAAGTCCACCTTCGCCAATGTCATCGAGCAAGGCCGCACGCTGCAGTCCGGTCTCGACGAGCAGCTGCAGGTTCTCGATACTTTCCTGACCGAGATCCAGGAGCTCGAGAGCGCCCACCAGGAGCGCGCTCGGGGTGACGCCGTCGGTGATTCCCCTGCGCGGTGCCAACTTCCTGCTCACCAGTCCCTTCGGCAACCGCCGCAGCCCCTTCACCAAGGCCCTCGACTTTCACGCCGGAATCGACCTGGCGGCCCCCATCGGCATGGAGATCCATGCCCCGGCGGAGGGCGTGGTGGCCTTTGCCGGCCGCTATCCGCGGCGTCAGAGCGTCGGCTGGTGGCGCTATGGCAATCTGGTCGTGCTGCGTCACGGGGATCGCTTCATCACCCTCTTCGGCCACTGCGATGAGGTCACCGTTCGCCGCGGCCAGCGGGTTCGCCAAGGCGACGTCATCGGCACCGTCGGCGATACCGGGTGGAGCACCAGTCCCCACCTTCACTACGAGGTGCGTCGGCGCACCGAAGGCAAGGGCTTCGTGCCGGTGGATCCGCGGATCTACATTCTGGACTATCGCTGGAGCGACGAAGAGCAGACCCTGGTGCGGGCGCGCGCCACGCCGTCTCTCGATGACTTCGAGCCACTGCCGCGCCTGATCGGTCGCTGACCCTACCCGAAACGAGCTGAGCCATGCCCGAACCGACTCCGCCGACCATGATCATCCCGAAAGGGACCGAGATCGAAGTCGATGGCCACGGCCAGCTTTCGATCCGTGCCCCCGGCAACCTGGTGATCCAGAACTCCGGTTCCTACGGCAAGATCGAGTCGGTGGGCGGCTCGATCCGAATCGATCCCGGGGTCGAGGTCGAGGCTGTGAGCTTGGAGTGCGCCGCCGCCTGCTTCGTGCAGGGCAGTCTGACGGCCTGGAAGGTGAGGGCGAGCTCGCTGCAACTCGAAGACTCGGCCCGCGCCAACATCGTGCTGCAGGAAACGGAGAGTCTCGAGATCGGACGCGATGCCCGCCTGGTGGGCAACTTCTCGAACGAGAACGATCTCTTCGTGCTCTTCTCGCGCTTCGCCCGGCAGTTCCGCTCCTTGCCCTTCTACCGTGGTGAAGTCGAAGGCGAGGTGGCGCCGCAGCTCGAGGCTCCGACCGAGGTCGAGGTCGAAGAGGTGACGGAGAAGGCGCCGGAGAAGGGCTCGCGGGATCGCTTGCCGGAGCCGCTCTTCTTCGCCCTCGTGTTGCTGGAGCGGGATGCTTCGCGGGGCGTCTACGGAGCCACCTCGCAGCGGGTCCTCGAAGAGCTCGTCAAGCTCCTCGATGGTCGCGATCTCGAGACCCTACGCCACACCTATCGCACCCTCTTCGGACGCATCATCGAACCCGGTGACGATGTTCAGCGGGCCAGCGAGTTGGTCGCCGCCTACTTTCAGGCGACCTGACGGCGCCCCTCCAGCGCCCTTCCGGCGCCTCTTTTCCCCTCTGACGGTCTCGTCTTGGGCCCCTCTTTCGGGGCTTGGTCGGTTATCTAAATTTGAGATATTCATAACATACGTTTGTTGGAATTAATTTCCTGACGTTTTCCTGACGCTTGCTGCCGAGACTCACTCCACGGCATCAGTCCAGCGAGCCGTTTGGTTGCTATTTCTGCTCTCCGATCGTGATGAAAGGGAGCCGTGAAAGACGAAACTACAAGCCGTTCCGCATCGTTTCTCGTTCGCCTGTGGGCCGAGCCTCGTGAGATCGAGGGGGAATCCGCCCCGGTGCGAGGCTTTCTGCGCAATCTCCGGACGGGCGAGGAGCACTACCTGTCCGATCCCGGGGGGCTGGCCGAGCTGTTGACCCGGCCGTTGGTCGCGAGCGAATCCGCAGAAGAGGACGGGGAAGGCTTGAAAAGGGCTGCATGGAATGCGGGTCGGGGCGTCTCCTGACGCTGGCGCCGCTATCGACTAGGAGGAAGAACATGAGGGATTCTCTTCGTATTCTCGGGCTTGCGCTGCTCGTCGCCTGGTGCGCGACGGGCGCGATGGCGCAGATCGGTCCGGGACCATTTGCGGCGTTCCCGTCGGCGGATCCGACGGACAGTCGATTCCTGGGCTTCGGTTGCCCGGGCATCGAGACCTTGGAGCAAGGCGTCAGCATCGCATTGACGGTGCCTTCGACGTCGAGCGAGTTCACTTTGAGCTTCTTCGATGGTGAGACCGGTGGCGTGGATGTCGACGGTTTGGAGCACTGGGACGTTGGCGATCGCCAGCTCGAGTTCTTGCTCTATGCCGACCCGCTGCTGACCGGCGGCACCACCGCCGCCAACCTGATCGGCCGCTGGACCGGCAACGATCCCAACCTGTTGGTCGACCCGAACGGCCTGTGGACGACGTCGGAAGCGCAGATGCCGGACAACGACTGGTGGGGCGCCACCGTCCAGACGTCGGCGAGCGCCCAGTCCCCGAGCGGCTTCTTCCACTACAACCTGGTGATTCAGCTCGATGGCGCTTGCGTCACCGGCGAGATTTTGGAGAGCAACGTCAAGATCGCGTCGTCGAACCCGATGACCTTCCTGGTGCCGAGCTTCGGCCTGGTGGCGGCGCTGCGCGAGGTGGTCAACGACGCCGCCTTCGTCTACCCGACGGTCGATTTCAGCGACCTTTCCGATCCGCGCGTGTTCGTCGATGCGCCGACCAGCTACGACGGCACCTTCACCTTCTTCTTCTCGGTGGCCGAGGGCTCGACCGAGCTGCGGATCTTCGATGGTGACTTCGATCACGGCACCGACCCGACGCAGCTCGTGGCGGTGCCTTCCGGGGCCACCCTCGATGCCTGCGGTGATCTCGACGATCCGGACACCTTGCCGGGCTACCCGGACTTCCCCTTCGACACGCTGAGCGCCGTCGATGAGGGGGCCAGCACCCTGGGCGCGCCGCCGGACGACAGCCGTCTGGACCTCTTCCGTCGCGGCGAGCCGGGCTCGGCCGACCGGGTGGGCTGCGTGCGCTACGAGGTGGTGGATCCCGTGGGCGTGGTTTACCGCAACGACAATCCCTCCGGCAACCGCGAGTGGGAGCAGTTCCGCATCGTCAGCCAGGACAACCCCGATGCCGGCAACACCACGCTGGCGGATGCCACCGCCGCGACGGCGGAGCTGCCTGGGGGCATTTGGACGGTCAACGTCACCGGTCTCGACATGTCGAACCTGAACTTCTGGTTCGCCGACACCTGCTCGACCCGCGCCGCCGGTGATGGCGTGTCGCCGGCGTGCCCGAACCAGACGGTCTACCTGGTTGGTGACACGGTGTTCTCGGACGCCGACGGCAGCGGTTCGCAGGATGCCGGCGACGCCGGCATTCCGGGCGTCGAGATGGAGCTTCTGGACAGCACCGGCATGGTGATCGACCGGACGCGCACCTTCGACATCTTCAGCCCCTTCTGGAACGCCTGCCTGGCCAACAACACGGGCATCGATCCGCAGGGCTTCTACTGCTTCGGCG